>JAGLDK010000032.1 GCA_023145615.1 Ichthyobacteriaceae bacterium
ACCAAAAACATAGCACAGGGTAAGAAATTCTCTGAAATGCTAGAGGCAGTAATAAAACGCTATCACAATAATCAGATAGATTCGGCACAGGTAATAAAAGAACTTTCGGAGATAGCCAAAGAAATGCGTGTAGAAGACAGCAAAGCAGATGAACTAGGTTTAACATCAGCAGAATATGCTTTTTACAGCGTATTATCGCAAAATGAGTCTACCAACATGCTCGACGACCATAAAATGAAAGAGCTGATACACGTAATAGTAGAAACAGTTCGTAAAAATGCCACAGTAGATTGGAGCAAACGAGATGATGTAAGAGCTAAGCTCCGACTCACAGTAAAGAAAATACTAATCCGCTACGGCTACCCCCCAGACTTAGCACGCATAGAAGCTGACAGAGTATTAGAGCAGAGTGAGAACTTGGCGGAGGAGTTTAGTAGTAAGAAGCATTAACAACGTTGCGAAATTTTACAGCATATTAATTTTTATATAAAATAGATTACTTATTATTGTTAATAAAAGCACAGCAGTTCATTTGTTCATTAATTTGTTTAATACTAAAATAGTAGATATGAAAATACAGGAATTAATAGATAAGTTAGATTTAAAAATTTTCAATAAACATATAAATCAGGACATAGAAGTAACTGGTGGCTATGTTGGTGATTTACTGAGTCATGTTATGGGAAATAGCGATGAGGGAGAAGCATGGATAACAGTTCAAACTCATAAAAACGTATTGGCAATTGCATCGTTAAACGATTTAAGCGCGGTTATTTTAATTGATAGTCAGGTGCCTGATGCTGATATGCTTGAAGTTGCCGAAGATGAACAAATACCTGTTTTAGGAAGTGATAAAAGTGCATTTTATATTGCAGGAGAGCTTTATAAATTAATTTAGGCTACGTATTTAAAAATTAGTTAAGATGAAAGATGTTAGAATTTACGTTGATTTTGATGAGTTGATTGAAGAAGATTTAGTTATTCTATCAAGTACTGATATAAAACACGATTCGAAAGGAAAAAAAATTACATTAAAAGAAGGGCTAAAAGTAAAAGTTTATTCTGATGATTTGTGTGGATGTAATATGAATGATAATTTAATAGCCGATGGTGTAGTTGAATTAAATACAGGCGATTGGGAACGAACCGCAAAGTGGTATTGTAGAATAAATAAAGACGGTATTTATAATGAATCGCAGAAGAGAAAAAAATAATTTTAAAGTATGATAGCCGATTTACATACACATACAGTATTGTCGCCTTGTGGCGATTTAGAAATGAGCCCGATTTTAATGCTTGAAAAGGCAAAAGAATTGGGCATTGATATTTTGGGTATTACCGATCATAACAGCACATTAAATGCTGTTGTTTGTAAAGATATTGGCAAAGATTTAGGGGTGTTTGTATTAATGGGTGCTGAGGTTACAAGTAAAGAAGAAGTGCATTGTTTGTGTTTTATGCCCGACGAAGAAAAACTTAAAATTCTGCAAGAATACATTGATAATAATATTGGAAAAAAGAAAAACAAACCTGAGTTTTTTGGAGAACAACTTATTGTTGATAGAGATGAAAATATAATAGGAGAGGAGGAAAAATTATTGTTTCAAGCTATTAATCAATCGGTATCGGAAATTGCAAATAAAGTTAATAAACTTGGAGGTATATTTATTCCAGCACACTCAAACGCACACCGTAATAGTATAGGGTCGCAATTGGGCTTTGTGCCCGATAATTTGTATTTCGATGCTATTGAAATTATAGAAAATTCAAACAAAGATGATGTTTTTTATAAGCTAAATTTACCATCAAACACATCTTATATTACTTCTTCTGATGCACATTATTTAAAAGATATTGGTAAACGCACAACTAATATTGATGTTGATGAGTTGAGTTTTGCAGGAGTAAAATCGGCATTAAAAAACAAATAATCTATGAAAGAACTTTCGTTACACATATTAGATATAGCAATGAATTCGGTAAAAGCACAAGCAACCGAATTGAAAATATATATTGAAGAAAATATAAAATTAGATTTATTAAAAATAATAATAATTGATAACGGAGTAGGCATGACGGAAGATGAGCTTGTAAAAGTTGTAGATCCGTTTTTTACCAAACGTACCACTCGAAAAGTGGGGTTAGGTATTCCATTATTTAAAGCAAATGCCGAATGTTGTGGAGGTTGTTTTTCAATAGATTCAACAAAAAATGTAGGAACAATAATGAAAGTCGAATTTCAACTTTCGCATATTGATAGACCAATAATGGGAGATATTGCAACAGTTATTTCAATGCTTTGCACTTCTCATCCTGATATTAATACTATATTTAAATATGATTTAAATTCGGATGAATTTTTAATTACTTCTGAAATGATAAAAGATGAATTAGGCGGTGTTTCAATTCAAGACCCAGAAGTTGGGTTGTTATTGAAGGATATAATTAATAACGGCATTGAATCTTTAAAACAATAATCATTTTGTTAATGATTATATGATTTTGATATGTGAAAGTTTAGATTTGAAGTTTAATTTGTTATAAATTAGGTGTAAGTGTAAAATAATTATATTTTTGCACGTCTAAAAATTAAGTGAATAAATTAGGATATAAAGACGTTATCTCAATAATATATTAAATTCTGTAAGGTTTTTGTATGTTTTGTAGGTGTCTGATACTTTAAAAAAATATATTGTATGCAAGTTACAAGAGAGAATTCTGATGCGTTAAACGCAGTGTTGAATGTGCAAATAGTAGCAGATGACTATAAAGCACAAATGGATAAAATATTAAATGGTTACCGTAAAAAATCTAATATTCCTGGATTCCGTAAGGGATTAGTTCCAATGGGGTTGATTAAGAAACAATACGGTAGAGGAGTATTGATAGAGGAAGTAAATAAAGTTTTACAGGGTGCTGTAAATCAATATATTAAAGACGAAAAAATTGAAATTCTTGGTAATCCATTACCAATGGTTCAAGATGATATTAATTGGAACGGTACTGAATTCAACTTTAAATTTGAATTAGGTTTAACTCCTGAATTTAACGTAGAGTTAGATAAATTAGAGGGAATTAAGGCTTACAAAGTTGTTATCGACGATGAGTTGATTAACAAGCAAATTGAAGATTTTACAACTCGTTTCGGAAAAGTAATATCTAAAGAAGAGGTTGCTGAAGATTGTAATGTTTCTGCAACTATAGTAGAGTTAAACGAAGATGGTTCTTTAAAAGAAGAAGGTATCTCTAATTCTACAGTTCTTTCTATTGCTGAATTGAAAGGAAAAAGAAACCCAAACAAGTTTATGGGTAAAAAAGTAGGTGATGTAGTTAAAGTAAAAACTAAGAGCTTATTTGAAGAAGAGACTAAATTAGCTAACCTACTTGGATTAAAAGTTGAAGAGGTTAAAGATTTAGATATTGAGCTTCAGATTACTATTGTAGAAGTTAATTTTGTTGAAAAGCACGAAATTAATCAAGAGTTATTTGATAAGATTTACGGAGAAGGTGCTATCGATTCTGAAGAAGCTTTCCGTGCAAGAATTAAAGAAGAAGCTGGAAAAGTTTATATCGGAGAAACTGACCGTTATTTCCTAAACCAAGTAACTGATAAGATTGTTGATGCAACTGTAATGGAGCTTCCAAAAGAGTTTTTAATTAAGTGGTTAAAATCATCGTCTGAAACTCCTAAAACAGACGAAGAGGCTGTTTTAGAATACGAAAAATCAGAAAAAGGTATTAAGTACCAGTTAATTGAAGGAAGAATTTTTGCTGATAATAAAATTCAGTTAACTTTCGAAGAAATTAAAGCTAGTGCAATTGAGCTAATTAAAGTTCAAATGGCTCAGTATGGTCAGGCTAATATGGAAGACAAAGATGCTGAAGATATAGCAATGAGAGTTCTTCAGAATAAGGAAGAATACCAACGTATTACTGAACAAGTAAAAATGGAAAAACTTTCGGCTGTTTATAAAGAAAAAGTTAACGCTGAAGTTGAAGAGTTATCTTTTGACGAATTTGTTGCTGCAATTAGCAAATAAAGTTATTAACCTATTTTAGGTAATAACTTTGCATAAAAAATTAGATAGGGTATTAAATTTATTATAAATTTAATACCCTATCTGTTTATATATAATTAATGCATTATTGTTTTTTTGTATTGATTATAATTTATAGATTACTAGTTTACTAACTAGGTTTTACATTACAACTTATAAATCTTTTTTAGATTAAAGATGTACTTAATATTTATTTGGTAATTATTAAAACTTATAACTAATCAAGCCATGTGTTTTTACTAGAACTTATTGGCTAAAGGTAAAATTTATATGACAAACATAGGAGACGAATTTCGCAATTACGCTACCAAGCACCTTGGTATATCAAGTATGCATTTAAATCAATTCGAATCGATACACAATAGCTACATTTCGCCAACAATTATTGAAGAACGCAGAATGAATGTTGCATCAATGGATGTGTTTTCTCGTTTAATGATGGATAGAATTATTTTCTTGGGTACCGGAATTGATGATCATGTATCTAATATTATTCAAGGACAATTGTTGTTTTTAGAGTCGGTTGATGCTACAAAAGATATTCAGATTTACTTAAACTCTCCGGGAGGAAGCGTTTATGCTGGATTAGGTATTTATGATACAATGCAGCTTATTGCTCCAGATGTGGCAACAATTTGTACAGGTATTGCAGCATCAATGGGTGCGGTATTGTTAACCGCAGGTGCGGCCGGAAAACGTTCGGCATTAAAGCACTCAAGAGTAATGATACATCAACCACTTGGCGGAGCACAGGGTCAAGCATCAGATATTGCTATTACTGCCAGAGAAATTGCAAAATTAAAAGAAGAGCTTTATACAATAATTTCGGAGCACTCGGGGCAGACTTACGATAAGGTTTGGGAAGATAGTGATAGAGACTATTGGATGACTGCAAAAGAGGCTGTAGATTACGGAATGGTTGATGAAGTGCTAATTAGAAAAAAATAATTGATTAATTGATATAAAATTATGATGAAGCTACAGCTTGCTGTAGCTTTTTTTTTATATTTTTGCGCCTATGAGTAAAGAAGAACTATCATGCTCTTTCTGTGGAAGAAAGAAAAGCGAAACAAACTTATTAATTGCAGGTATGGATACTCATATTTGCGATAGATGTATTGAACAGGCACACGGAATAGTTTTAGAAGAAATTTCTAATACTGAAAAAGATGATACTGTAGATGATATAGTACTGCGTAAGCCACGAGAAATAAAGGATTTTATGGACCAATATGTAATTGGTCAGGAAGATGCTAAAAAAGTACTTGCGGTAGCTGTTTACAATCATTATAAAAGATTGTTGCAGAAAGAAACTCACGATGATGTAGAGATTGAAAAATCAAACATCGTTATGGTGGGGCGTACAGGTACGGGTAAGACTTTACTTGCAAAAACAGTTGCAAGATTGTTGAATGTGCCTTTTGCTATTGTTGATGCTACAATTTTAACAGAAGCAGGTTATGTAGGAGAGGATGTTGAAAGTATTTTAACAAAATTACTACAAGCTGCCGATTATGATGTGGCTAAAGCTCAAAAAGGAATAATTTTTATTGATGAAATTGATAAAATTGCTCGTAAAAGCGATAATCCATCAATTACCAGAGATGTTTCGGGAGAAGGAGTTCAGCAGGCTATGCTTAAACTTCTTGAAGGTTCGGTTGTAAATGTTCCGCCAAAAGGTGGACGTAAGCATCCCGATCAAAAATTTGTTGAGGTAAATACAAAAGATATTCTTTTTATTGCCGGAGGAGCATTTTCGGGAATTGAGAGAAAAATTGGAGAGAGGTTAAATACTCGTGCAATTGGATATCAAAAAGATATTCATTCTCAGGTTGACGAAGAAAATATGTTGGATTATGTATTGCCAATGGACTTAAAGTCGTTTGGTTTAATACCTGAACTTATTGGTCGTTTTCCGGTATTAACACATTTAAATCCGTTGGATGCCGATGCGTTAAAGCGTATTTTAACAGAACCAAAAAACGCCATCACAAAACAATACCATAAATTGTTTGATTTTGATGATGTTAAACTTCATATTGAAGATGATGCAATAGCTTTTATTGTTGAAAAAGCAATGGAGTTTAAGCTTGGTGCTCGTGGATTAAGATCAATAATGGAAGCTATTTTAACTGATGCAATGTTCGATATTCCATCGGAAGAAGGTACAGAACTTGTTGTTACTCGTGAGTATGCAGAGGGTAAAATGTCGCAGTCGAAACTAAGAAGAATGAAAGCTGTTTAGAAATTTAGCATAAAAAACGGTTTTTACTATAAAAAGTATAACTACTTTAATTATTTTTGCCACCGGATTTATTCCGATAGCATAAATAATTAAAGTAGTTTTTTTATGCCCTTACTTTTTATAAGTAACCTTAAGTACTACTTGTTGTAATTTTAACTTTGTTGAATATGAATACTGATTTTTTTATACCTAAAAACTTGAAAACCGAAGGCGTTGATAGTCATGTTGAAAAGTGGACAAGTCCATCGAATATTGCTTTAGTTAAATACTGGGGTAAATTCGGAAATCAAATGCCGGCTAATCCATCGTTGAGTTTTACGTTGAAAAATAGTTATTCTGAAACCGAAGTTCGTTTCGAAAAAAAGTATTCGAATACTGATGAAATTGATTTCGAGTTATTTTTTGAAGGAGTAAAAAGTCAATCGTTTTCTAAAAAAGTATCAACATATCTTAATAATATAGTTGATTACGTACCATATATATTAAATTATAAATTGGTAATTAATACAACTAATTCTTTTCCTCATTCAAGCGGAATAGCATCTTCGGCATCTGGCTTTAGTGCACTTTCGGCATGTTTAATTTCTTTTGAAAAAACAATTAATGCTGATTTAACCGAAAAATTGTTCAACAAAAAAATGTCTTTTATATCAAGATTAGGATCGGGTAGCGCAAGTAGATCGTTGCAAGGGCCTGTTATGGTTTGGGGTACAAGTAAGGTTTTTGAAGGATCGACAGATTATTATGCCATTGTGCCAAATATGAAATTAGATAAAATTTATACTGATTTTCAGGATACAATTTTATTGATTGATGAAGGGAAAAAAGAAGTTTCGAGTACTGTTGGGCATGGTTTAATGAATGGGCATCCTTTTGCAGAACAACGATTTGTACAAGCAAATAATAATATTGCCGAGCTAAAAGAGGTTTTAGAAAACGGAAATATTACCCTATTTGGAGAAATTGTTGAAAATGAAGCACTATCGTTACATGCAATGATGATGACCTCTACACCTTCGTATATTTTAATAAAGCCAAACACTTTGGCGGTAATTGAAAAGGTTAAAGAATTTAGAAAAGCTACCGGAGTGCATTTGTATTTTACTCTTGATGCTGGGGCAAATATCCATTTACTTTATCCTAAATCGGTAAAAAAAGAAGTGCTTACTTTTATTGATGCCGAGTTATCGGTGTTTTGTGAAAATGAACGTTATATTTGCGATGAAATTGGTAACGGAGCTAAAAACGTGTAGTTTTTAGTCGAGTAATCAGTAGTTTATATGTAAAACACTTGTTTTTAATGAGTTGTTGTCTTAGATTGCCAAATTAAATTATGGTTATACAATAAATATTGTTGGTTCTCTGACAAATTAAGTGGAAATATTAAAATTAGTTATTATCGTAACAAGCGTTATAGTCTAAAAATAGTGATAACGCTATATTGATTATAACGTTTTATAATTGTAAGGATAATGATAATTTATCAAATCACGTGATTTGTTAGAAAACCATATTTTTAAGTAGTTATTAGTTGTGGTTTTTTACTTCTACTAATAATTTTAAATATTTGTTTCAAACCCTAATATTATATATAATTATTATGCCTGATGCAACTTGCTAAAGGCGAAAATCTTTTTTAGATGAAAGGACCTTTATTTTATGCTAAAGTATTGCTATTTGGTGAGTACGGAATTATAAAAGACTCAATGGGGTTGTCAATTCCGTATAATTTTTACAAGGGTACATTAAAACTGCCTGTTAAGGGTGTGCGTACTAAAAGTACTGAAAAAGATTCGAATATTAGCTTAAATAAATATGCTCAATACATAAAAACTCTTACGTTAGATAAAAGTTTTGGTGTAGAATTTAACATAGATGCTTTACAAGCTGATGTTGATTCGGGTGCGCATTTCGATTCTAGTATTCCTCAAGGTTACGGAGTAGGTAGTTCGGGGGCTTTGGTGGCCGCTATTTACGATAGGTATGCTAATAATAAACTATCGGCAGATTCGTATATTAACAAAGAAAAAATCAACAAACTAAAATCAATATTTGGCGTTATGGAATCATATTTTCATGGCACAAGTTCGGGTATCGATCCTTTAATTTGTTATTTAAATATTCCAATTTTAATTAAGTCGAAAAATGATGTTGATGTAGTTGGTATTCCGAAAGAAGTAAGCGGAAAAGGAGCTGTGTTTTTAATTGATTCTGGAACTCCGGGAGAAACTGAGCCAATGGTTAATGTGTTTATGGAAAAATGCAAAAACGAAGGTTTCAGAAATATGCTTAAACATCAGTTTGTAAAGTATAACGATTCTTGTATTCAATCTTTTGTAAAGGGAGAATTTAATACCTTATTTAAGGATTTAAAAAGTTTATCAACTTTAGTGTTAGATAATTTTAAACCTATGATTCCTACTAACTTTCATGCATTATGGAAAAACGGAATTGAAACTGATGATTATTATATGAAACTTTGCGGATCGGGCGGAGGTGGATACATACTTGGATTTGCCGAAGATTTTGAAAAAGCAAAAGAATCATTAAAAGGTCAGAAACTAGAGGTTATATATAGATTTTAATTAATTGTAAGTGTCAAATTTAGTTGTTTGTAATTAGTCTGTTATTTACTAATTTGTTTTTACTTTATAAGTACTAAAATTAGTTGAGTAACTTATGTTGTTTTTGCTTTAAGATGTAAAACTAATAGCTTAGAATTAAATAATCAACATCCATTTTACTAACACTTTCCGAAAAACCCTAAATATTATCTCGAACAACACAATTAAATATGGCTTAAAAAAAATGATTGGTCTTTTATCGGTGGTAAGAGGTTATAATATTTTGGTTATTATTATTGCGCAATATCTAGCGTCTATTTATATTTTATCGGATGATGTTTGTGTGGTAAGTGTACTTTTAAATAAACAATTATTTTATTTAGTTTTTAGTACATCTTTACTTATTGCTTCGGGGTATATTATTAATGATTTTTACGATACAGAAAAGGATAAAATTAACAAACCTCAAAAAGTTATTATTACCGAATTTGTAAGTAAAAAATTTAAACTAACAATGTATTTAGTACTTAATACCATTTCGGTATTGGTTAGTATATTTGTTTCGTGGCGTGCTTCATTATTTATGCTATTGTTTGCTTTTGCAATTTGGTTGTATTCTCATAAACTCAAACGTATTGCTATTATCGGAAATATTTCGGCATCGGCACTAGCTATTACTCCATTTTTTGCTGTATTTCTTTACTATAAAAATATTTCAGAAGCCATTGTTTTACATGCTATTTTTCTTTATTTATTAATTCTTGTCCGTGAGCTTTTAAAAGACTTGGTTAATTACGAAGGCGATTTAATTTATGGTTATCAAACCTTGCCTGTGCGTTTTAGTTTGATAGTTGCAAAATATATAGTTTCGTTTTTAATAGTTATATCATCGTTAGTTGGTTATGTTTTATCTCAACTTCCAGAAGTTGGAGCAATGTTTGGGTATTTTTATTTTAGTATTGTAGTGCTTGTGGTTTCGGGGGTTCTAGTGCATTTTTTCAGAACAAAAAAATGGTATCTTTTTCAGTATAATGTAATTAAGGTGTTAATATTGTTTGGTGTTTTCTTTATTGCTTTGGTTTCTTATTAAATTTTTTTAATGACTTTTCTGCTTTTTTTCGAGTTTACATTCCTGTAATACTTCTTTTATTTGGTGTTGATTTTATAAAATTTACACAACATATTAGTTAATATGTTGTTGTATAGTTTGTTAGTTTGCAATTTTATTTAAAATATTGATTGCCAGTTAATTATAAAAGCTTTACTTTTGCAAAAAATTACATAGATATATATATGGCAGAAAGAAATCGTCCTTCATCTGGGAAGAGGGAAGGAAAATCAAGAGCTTCGAATACCGATAATAAAAAAGGGCTTCGATCGGGTCGTCATCAAAATGCTGATAACAGACGTCGTGATAGAGAATTAAGTTCAGAGAATTTTAGTAAGAAAAGAACTGAAGGTTCCGAAGAAGATAAACCGAGTGGTGAATTTCATAAGAAAAAAACTCGTCCTGATTTTAGAAAGAAGAAAAAGGTAGAATCTCAAGCTAATGTTGAAAAACGTGTTGAAAAGGAAGGTATCCGTTTAAACAAGTTTATTGCAAATGCTGGTATTTGTTCTCGGCGTGATGCCGACAAGCACATTGTTGCTGGGTCAGTTACCGTAAATGGTAAAGTAGTTGATTCGATGGGTTATAGAGTAATGCCTAATGAAGAGGTTAAGTTTGACGGTACAACTATACAATCTGAAAAGAAAGTATATTTGGTATTAAACAAGCCTAAGAATTTCATTACTACTATAGATGATACTCACGGTAGAAGAACTGTAATGGATCTTTTGGGTGGAGTAGGAAAAGAAAGAATTTATCCTGTTGGTAGATTAGACAGAAACACTACTGGTGTTTTAATGTTTACTAACGATGGTGAGATGACAAAACGTTTAACTCACCCTCAGTATGGAGTAAAAAAGATGTATCATGTTTCGCTTGATAGCAAGTTGACACAGGCAGATCTTGAAAAAATTCTGGAAGGTGTACATCTTGATGATGGTACTGTTTTTGTAGATAGTTTATCGTACGTAAACAATGCACCAAAAAATGAGATTGGAATAGAAATTCACTCTGGTAAAAACCGTGTAGTGCGTCGTATCTTCGAATCGTTTGGTTATGAAGTTACCAAGCTTGATAGAGTTACGTTTGCAAGTTTAACCAAGAAAAATATTGCTCGTGGACAATGGCGTTTCCTTACTGAGGAAGAAGTTAATTTCATGAAGATGCTATAATTTTATATTATTAGCAATAAATAACAAAAATCTCCGTTTTTTTTAAACGGAGATTTTTTTTTTGGTTAATGGTTTTTTGCAATGTAAGTGTTGTTGTTGCGGTATTGTTTTAGTTTTTTGAGGTGTAGCTTGTTTTTCATGAAAAAGTACTTGTAATGTAGTTTATGTGGATGTTGACTATTATGTAGCCTCTATCAGAACTAAAAAAAAATTAAGCACAAAAAAAACCGTAACAAATAAATGTTACGGTTTTTTTATTGTAAAGTGGTGCCTCCAGGAATCGAACCAGGGACACATGGATTTTCAGTCCATTGCTCTACCAACTGAGCTAAGGCACCTTACATGTGAAAAATTTTGTGGTGCCTCCAGGAATCGAACCAGGGACACATGGATTTTCAGTCCATTGCTCTACCAACTGAGCTAAGGCACCATAAAAAATAAAAGTGGTGCCTCCAGGAATCGAACCAGGGACACATGGATTTTCAGTCCATTGCTCTACCAACTGAGCTAAGGCACCGTTATTTTTTATTGTAATAATGTTAAGAACTTAAGTGGTGCCTCCAGGAATCGAACCAGGGACACATGGATTTTCAGTCCATTGCTCTACCAACTGAGCTAAGGCACCATTTTGTCATTGCGGGTGCAAATATATGATAATATTTTAAAGATATGCAATGTTTTTAAAATAATCTGCAATTAAATATTTAAATAGCTGTTTATTAGAGTATAAAGTTTTGTATTTTTTGTTTGATTATTGTTTTTGTAACGTTTTTACTTTTATATTTTTGCTTTTCTAAAATGTGTTAAAGATGAATTTGATTGTTGATGTTGGAAATACCAGAGTAAAGTTGGCGGTTTTTAATAATAATGAGTTGGTTGATAGTTGTGCTGTAAATTACAATGTGGTTATTGATGCAATTAAAAAATATCAGAATAAATATAAGATCAATAAAGCAATAGTATCAAATGTATCGGCAAAAATTGATGGGTTAGAGGAGTATTTAAAAAATAATTTTTCAACAATAATATTAAACTCCCAAACCAAGTTGCCTATTAAAATAAATTATACTAACCCCGAAACTCTTGGAGTTGATAGGCGTGCTTTAGCTGTTGCTGGTAATCAACTTTATCCAAATGGTAATTGTTTGGTTATTGATATGGGTACATGTATAACTTACGATTTTGTCACTTCCGATGGTGAGTATTTAGGAGGGGCAATTAGTCCGGGTATGAGGATGAGATTTAAGTCGATGCACGAATTTACGGAGTCGTTACCGTTGGTTGATGGGAATGTTCCGAAACGTTTTGTAGGAAAAAACACGCAAGAGTCGATAAATAACGGGGTTGTGTTGGGTATTTCGGCAGAGATTGATGGCTATATATCGGGCATACAGGCTGAAAAAGGTGATGTTTCGGTTTTGATTACAGGAGGAGATGCTAGTTTCTTTGAAAAAAGCTTAAAAAATAGCATATTTGCAGATTCTATACTGTTGCTGTATGGCTTGAATATAATATTACGTCATAATGAAGTAAGATGATGAAGGAAGATGGCAACTATTGAAATATGAAAAACAATAAACTATGAATGTAAACTCTGTAAAAGTACTTTTGTTAATGCTGATGATTCCTGTTTTGGGAATTTCGCAGTCACTTTCAACCTCTCCGTATTCGGCATTTGGTTTGGGAGAACAAAAATATAACGGACCAGCTGAGTCGGTTAATATGGGAGGTTTAGGAAGTATTTATATGGATAATATTCATGTAAACCCACAAAACCCTGCAACATATTCTTTCTTGTCTATTACCAATTTATCGGTTGGTGTTTATGGCGAGCAGGTTACTATGAAAACAGATACCCAAACCGAACAAGGTAATCATTCTGGAATTAGCCATTTAGTTATGGGTATTCCGATGGGAAAATTTGGTGCGGCGTTTGGTATTATGCCAACTTCATCAACCGGGTATGATATTACATCGGTTAAGTCGATTTTCGATTCTCAACTTGCTACTGACAGGTTTGATGGTAATTACGAAAGAATTAATCGTTACACTGGTTTTGGTGGAATGAATAGGTTTTTTGTAGGTACATCATACAGTCCGGTTAAAGGATTGTCGGTAGGAGTAAATGCAGGTTATAATTTCGGAAATTTAAGCCGTACTGTTAGTCAGCATGTGCCACCGGTTTTACTTATCGAAGAAGGTAAGCCTACAGAAATGTTATATGAAGG
The DNA here is from genome assembly GCA_023145615.1 of Ichthyobacteriaceae bacterium. Taxonomy (GTDB): domain Bacteria; phylum Bacteroidota; class Bacteroidia; order Flavobacteriales; family JADGDT01; genus JADGDT01. The sequence goes on from JAGLDK010000032.1 coordinate 13,376, forward strand.
AAACCAGTTTCAGACTAAAGAGGAGGAAAGAATACAAATTTCGGCTTGGAATTTTGATACAGGTTTAATTTATAGAGGAGATTTTAAAGAAGATTTAAAATATACAGTTGGTTTAACTTATGGTTTTGGTGGAGATACCGAAATTAATTATACACACTACATGTACACTTTTGCATTAGATGGTTACGAAGGTGGAGTAGGAGCTAGAGATACTATTATTGGATCGGATTTTGAAACGGATAAATTAACATTACCTAAAAAAGGTAGTATTGGATTTAGTATCGGAAATTATTCGAAATGGATGATTGGTGTTGATTATAAATTTGCAGATCCTATTGATTTAGAATTCGGAACTGAGTTTGATGGTTTTAAAGCCGTTAAAAGTCAGAAGTATTCTTTGGGAGGTTATTTTACTCCAAAATACAACTCGTTAATGAGTTATTGGGATAAGGTAACTTACCGTGCAGGTATTAAGTACAAAGAGATTGGTTTGAATATTTATGGTACTAACATAGTTGATTACAGTGTTAATTTCGGACTTGGATTGCCGGTGGGTAACGGAATGAGTAATATTAATATTGGCGGTAGTTACGGAGTTAGAGGAACTACTGATAATGGCTTAATGAAAGAAGATTATTTTAGTTTTGTACTGAATATGTCGTTAGGTGATAGATGGTTTAAGAAAGTTAAATATCAGTAAAAAAAGTAAAATAGAAGTAACATCAATAAAATAGAACACTAAAAAAGAAACAACAAATTAATTATGAAAGCAAAAATTATTGGATTGGTATTATTTTTAGTTGGATTAGGGGCAAACTTAAATGCTCAGGATACTGCTTGTAAAAATGATCCTGTTATCAGAGAAAAATTATCTATTTATACGGAATATTATAAATCGAAAAATTACGAAGATGCATATACTAACTGGAAAGAAGTTTATGAAGAATGTCCTAATGCAACAAAAAACCTTTACATACACGGACCTCGTTTAGTAACTAAGCAAATTAAAAAGGCTAAATCTCCTGAGGAGAAAGAAATTTTAGTTGGTCAGTTAGTTAAACTATACGACGATCGTATGGAGTATTATCCTTCTGCCAAGAAAAAAGGTTATGTTTTGGGTAAGAAAGGTGTTACTATGGTAAACTATAAATACGGAACTAGTAAAGAGGCTTTTGATGTTTTAGATGAGGCTTATAAAATTGATGGAGACAACCTTTCATCAACTTCACTAAACCGTTATTTTGTTTCTTCAGTAAGATTGTTTCAAGAGAAAGAGTTTACTGATGAGCAGGTTTTTGAGGTTTACGATAACGTAATGGTTTCAATTGAAAACAGTTTAGATAAAGAAAACGATATTATTGCTAAGCTTGAACAAAAGAAAAATGAAGGTACTGAGTTGAGTAAAAAAGAAGCTAAAAAATTAAAAATAGCTAAAAACCACGTTGGTGCTTACGAAACTAACGCTGCTAGTTTAGAAAAAACTATTGGAAAAATTGCTACTTGCGATAGATTAGAAGCTTTATACGGAGTTAAATTCGAAGAGAATAAAGACAATATTAAGTGGGTAAACGGTGGAGTTAAAATGATGAGCCGTAAAAAATGTTTCAGTAGTGATGTATTTTTTAAGTTGATAGATTCTAAATCGAAATTAGCTCCAGATGCTTCTTCATCTCGTGTTGCTGGTTTATTATCTTTATCAAACAAAAATTTTACTGAGGCAATTAAGTATTACGACGAGGCTATTGCTCTTGAATCTGATCCAAAGAAAAAATCGAAAGATTACTTAAACGGTGCAAAAGCATTATTTAAAATTGGTAAAAAATCGAAGGCACGTACTTATGCTAGAGAAGCTATTAAATTGAATAAAAACTGGGGTGATCCTTATATTTTAATTGGAGATATGTATGCATCTAGTGCAAACTCATGTGGTACAAACGGATTTGAAAAGAAAGCTGTATATTGGGCTGCACTTGACAAATATTCGAAAGCTCGTAGAGTAGATCCTAAAGCTGCAAGTACTGCATCAAAGAAGATTTCTCAGTGGGGTACTCAGGTTCCTAACAAAACTATGATATTTCAGTTTGGATATATTGGGAAGCCAACATACAAAATTGAATGTTGGATACACGAAACTGTAAAAGTTCCTCAATCATAATGATGAGAATAAATAAAAGTAAAATATTATTGAAAAGCATTGCTGCCATTTTTATGGGAGCAATGCTTTTTTCGTGTGAAAATGATATGAAAAAGGTAAAGGAAATTACCAATACTGATATTAACACCGACAATAAAATTACTGAACTTAATATGGTTTATACCGATTCGGGTATTGTTAAATTAAGATTGTTAGCACCTATTGCAATAATTCACGAAGGAGAAGAAAAGCCTTTTAGAGAGTTTCCGGAAGGGTTAGAAGTGTTTTTTTACAAAGACAGAGATACTGTGGTTGAAAATTACATTAAATCGGATTATGGAATTAGTTGGGGAAAAGAAAAACTTGCCGAACTAAAAGGAAATGTAATAGTTGTAAATACCGACGGAGATACTATTAAAACCGAACAAGCTTTTTGGGACTCGAAAAAAAAGATTATTTATTCTGATAAGCAGGTTCGTATTATTCAAGAAAATCAGGAAATTATAGGTAAAGATGGTTTCGAAGCCGATGAATCTTTTTCGTACTACACCATACTAAATTCTTCGGGAGATATAAATGTTGACAATGATGAAGGTAAATAAGTAAAGGTTAATTAGCTAATACCTTAAAATCTCATTGTCTTAATTTTTTATTAATATAAAAAGTAGTGTCTGTTATTTAAACAAATATTGATATAATTGAATGCCTATATTATGGTTGAAAAAATAGTTATAATTGTAATTACTATATTGTTATCTGCGTTTTTTTCGGGTATGGAAATTGCGTTTGTAACAGCCAATAGACTTCAGCTTGAACTTGAAAAAAAACAAGGAAATTGGTTTTCGGGTATTGTTACAAAGCTAACAAAACACAGTAGTAAGTTTATTACAACCATGCTTGTTGGTAATAATGTGGCATTGGTTGTGTACGGTATTGTTATGGGAGATTTAATTATTTCCTTATTATTTCCGCAGTATATAAATTCAAATGTATATCCTATTTGGGTGCTTTTGGTGCAAACTGTAATATCAACTTTGGTTATTTTGGTTACTGCCGAATTTATTCCGAAGGCAATTTTTAGAGTTTATGCCAATGAATTGCTTGAATTTTTTGCCATACCTGCATTTATAATTTTTTATCTGTTTTACTTTCTATCAAGTTTTATTGTTTGGCTTTCTAAAATAGCTATCAGACTAATTACTGGTACAAATTTAGAGGAGGAAGTTGAGGTTTTTAGAAAAGTAGATTTGGGTAATTATATTTCGGAGCAAATAGAAACTACCGCACAAAAAGAAGAAATGGATGTTGAAATACAAATGTTTCAGAATGCTTTAGATTTTGGAGGTGTTAAAGCCCGAGAGTGTATGATTCCTCGTACCGAAATTATAAGTATTGATGTTAATGCAACATTAAACGAGTTGAAAAACGTTTTTGTGTCGACAGGTAAATCTAAGATTTTGGTGCACGATAGCGATATTGACGATATAATTGGTTATGTTCATTCTTTCGAGATGTTTAAGAAGCCGAAGGAAATTAAGAGTATTTTATTGCCTGTTGAATTTGTGCCCGAAACTATTCCGGTAAACGAATTACTTGCAACATTAATGCGTAAGCACCGTTCGGTAGCTTTGGTTTTAGATGAATATGGTGGTACAAGCGGATTAATTACTATTGAAGATATTGTTGAAGAGTTGTTTGGAGAAATAGAAGATGAACACGATAATGATGTTTTAGTAGAGAATGTAATATCAGAAACCGAATTTATTTTTGCTGCAAGGCTTGAAATAGATTATGTAAACGAAAAATATAAGTTAAATATACCCGAAAATGAGGAGTATGAAACTATTGGAGGTTGTGTTTTGCATAATTTACAAGATATACCCGAAAAAAATCAAACTTTAATTATTGAAGGATATAGGTTTAAAGTGTTACAGGTTTCGAATAATAGGATAGAAGAAGTTGAAATAAGTAAGTTGTAATAGGTTGGATTTATGATTATATAAACTTTATATTGTTTTTTAAATTTTATATGACGAATAAGAGTTTAAAATGAATAAACATAGTATTTCATTATTAAATTTAAAAATGTATTTTCGCCTTCTATATTAAGTAAATAAAACTAATTAAAAATAATAATGGCAGCATTAAATCAAATACGAGCTAAGTCTGGTTGGCTAATTGTAATAATAGGTTTTGCATTGTTTGCATTTGTACTAGGAGATCTTGTAAAATCAGGTACTTCAATTATGAATGGTAACCGCACAGTGGTTGGAGTTATCGATGGTAAAGAAATTTCGTATCAGGAGTTTAACCCTGAAGTGAAAAGAACACTTGATGCTTATAAAAGACAAGGATTAAATTCTACAACTCAAGCATCGAATATTGCTTGGAATAATATGGAGCAAACTGTATTAGTTGATAACGAAATTGAAAAACTAGGAATTAATATTGGAGAAGAGGAACTTTGGGATTTAATAATTAATGATGCTAGTATTCAAAATGCACCTTCGTTTAAAAATGCTGCAGGTACTTTCGACGAAAACAAAGTAAAAGAGTACTTGGCTTATTTACGTCAAAATGCTGGATCGAACGCACAAGCTGGTCAGCTTTGGTACGATTGGGTAAACTTCGAAAAGTCGTTAAAAGAACGTAGTATTGTTAATAATTACTATAACCTAATTAAGGCAGGTATTAGTGCTACTGATGTTGAAGGTGAAACTGAATACAAAAACAGTAGCGATAAAGTAAGTGCTAAATATGTTTACTTACCTTATAGCGGTGTTGATAATAAAGATGTGAAAGTTTCGGATAGCGAAATTAAAAGTTACATTTCTAATAATCAAGACGAATTTAAAGCTGATGCTAGTAGAGATATTCAATATGTATTTTTTGCCTTAGAAGCTTCGTTAAATGACGAGCAGAAAGCAAAAGAAGAAGTTGAATTTTTAATAAAAGATCGTGAGGAGTTTAATAACTCAACAAAAAGTAACGATGTTATTTCTGGATTTAAAAATACTACAGAAGATTCATTATTTGTATCTGTAAAATCGGATGTTAGATTTGATAGTAAATTTTACCACGAAGGAGCTTTAACTAACGATCTTAACAAATTTGCTTTTGCTGCAAAGGTTGGAGATATTTATGGTCCTTATAAAGATGGTAATGCTTATGCTGTATCAAAATTAATTGACACTAAGGTTATGCCAGATTCTGTTAAGGCAAGTCACATACTTATATCTTACAAAGGAAGTCAATCTGCAAAGCCTGAAACTACTCGTACAATTGACGAGGCTAAAAATTTAGCTGATAGTTTAGCAAATGTACTTAATAAAACATCAAGCAAATTTGTTGAATTAGCAACTGATTTTTCTGAAGGACCTACTGCTACTAAAGGTGGAGATTTAGGTTGGTTTACTAACGGTACAATGGTTCCTGAATTTAACCAATATGCTTTTGCTAATAAAAAAGGAAGCATTGGAGTTGTTAAAACTGTTTTTGGATACCACGTTATAAAAATTGAAGATCAAAAAAACATTGCTAAAGCTGTTAAGTTAGCTACTATTGTTAGAAATATTGTAATATCTGACGATACTGATAATGATGTTTACAACAAGGCATCGGCTTTTAATAATTCAAATAAAGATCTTGCTTCTTTCGGAGCTGCTGCACAAGCTAAGTCTTACCAATTAAGAAACGTTGAAGGACTTACTGCTATGGATTATAATATTCCTGGTATTGGAGATCAAAGAGAAATTATACGTTGGGCATTTAACGAAGATACTAAGATTGAGGAAACAAAATTAAAGTCGGTAGAAAATGGTTACTTAGTAGCTATGCTTACTAATAAATCAGTTGAAGGTTTAAAATCGGTAGACGTTGTACGTGCTCAGGTTGAACCATTATTGATTAACGAAAAAAAGGCGGCTATTTTAGAGGAGAAGTTAAAAGGAAAAACTTTAGATGCTATTGCTGCATCGGCTAAAGTAGAAGTTAAAACTGCAAACAGCATTAGTTTCAGCAACCCTGTACTTGCAGGAGCTGGACGTGAGCCAAAAGTAGTTGGAGAAATGTTCGGAATGAAAAAGAACGTTGTATCTGAGCCTATTGAAGGTAAAAACGGAGTGTACGTTGTAGAGGTAACAGAAGCTAAATCAGCAACTGATTTATCAAACTACGCATCATATACCAAAAAACTTGAAGGTACTCAGAAATCATCTGTAAACAGAAACGTAGTACCAGCATTAAGAAACTCAGTACAGATTACTGATAACCGTGCAAAATTCTACTAGTAGATGTTGTATTAAAAGTTTGTAACAGTATTTTTACTGATACTTATTTATAAATAAAAAAAAAGGCGGAATAGGATTTATATCTTATTCCGCCTTTTTTTGTGCTTTTTTCTTTTTTCGAAATAAATGATTATTTGTTTTTTATATAGGTTTAAATATTAAACATCAATAATAGTAGTAAGTGTATTTTGTATGATAGAACCATAAAATAATAGTTTGTTTTATAGCTTTTATCATATAAAATAATCATTTAAACAGTGTTATTATTTGTAATTAATTAGCATAAACTACATTGTAGTTACTTAATTTTAAAAGGTTAGTTGTTTTAGTTTGATGTTTAATTATTAATTATATACTCGAAATGATGAAATTTAAATTAGTGTTTTTGTTGATGGTATTTCTGTCAACACCTGAATTTGCATTTAGCCAAAGTGGGTTGCCTATGAATGACGAGATAGTACCTGAGCACCCAAAACGAGAAGTTAGAGGAACTTGGATTTCAACAGTTTTAAACCTCGATTGGCCAATACTTGGAGCGTCTGCACAATCTCAAAAAGATGATTTAATTAAAATATTTGATGATTTATACGAATCAAATATTAATGTTATTTACTTTCAAGTTCGTCCGGTTGCCGATTGTTTTTATAAATCTGAAATTGTGCCATGGTCTTATTATTTAACAGGTGTTCAAGGTAACGATCCGGGTTACGATCCGTTAGAGTTTGCAATTATCGAAGCTCATAAAAGAGGAATAGAACTTCATGCTTGGTTAAATCCTTTAAGATCAACAAAAGGAAGTTATAGTTTAGCTGCAAATCATGTTTTAAACGAGCATCCTGATTGGGAAATGGTTGGTAAGTATATTATAAATCCAGGTTTGCCAGAAGTACGACAGCATATTGTAGATGTAGTAGAAGAGATAGTTAAGAATTATGATATTGATGGTATTCATTTCGATGATTTCTTTTATTCGTATAATGGAACTAGTTTAGAAGATGATGAAGAATCATATAATAATTATAATCCAGAAGGTTTGCCAATTTTCGATTGGAGAAGAGATAATATAGATAAAATGATTACAGGTGTGCAAACTGTAATACTTGAAAATAATATTGCACAACAAAAAGGTATTGTTTTCGGAATTAGTCCTTCAGGAATATGGAAGGCAGGTAACCCTCCTGGTATTTCAGGTACATCTTCGTATAGTGCAATTTATGTTAATTCTAAAAAGTGGTTAGAAGAGCAAATGGTTGATTATTTAATGCCTCAACTTTATTGGGAATTTGGCGGTGGTCAGGATTATGAAAGTTTATCTGGTTGGTGGGATGATATTGCTGAAAGCGGAGAACGATATCTTATGCCAGGTTTGGCTTCATATAAATTAAACGATAGTCATGATTGGCCAAAAGAAGTAATTATTAATCAAGTTAAAGAATCAAGATCATTAGAAAATGAAAATACTTATGGTGTTTCTTTTTTCAGATCAGATTATGTTACTGAAGATATAAAAGGTGTAAGCTCAACTTTAGTTGAAGAAGAATATAAATACACATCTTTTTCTCCTGCTTATATGTGGGTTGATAATGTGCATCCTTATCCTCCAGGAAAGGTAACTTTGGTTGATAATACTCTTTCGTGGACTCCTTCTCCGGTAGCTACCGATGGTGATTATGCTCGTAGATATGTTGTTTATAGGTTTGATGATAATAATTTTGTAGCTAACGATTATTACGACGGTACTAATATTGTTACTGTAACTTATAATACTACTTATGAAATTGCTGATACCCCGGCTAAGGCAGCAGAAGATACTGGAGTGTATGTTGTTACTGCATTAGATGATGTAAATAATGAGAGTTTTGCAACAATAGCAAACGATAATGGATTAGGTTTGTCGGTTGATGTTAATGAAGTAATTGAGATAAATATGTATCCAAACCCTGCAAAAGGAATTGTAAGTGTTGATTTAACTAACGGAACTAAGAATATAGTTGTTTTTGATGTAGTAGGAAAAACAGTTTATAATACTACTACATCTGCAAGTAATGTTTCTATTGATGTTAACAATTGGAGTAGGGGAATTTATTTTGTAAATGTTTATCAAAATGGAATTAAAAAAGTATCTCGACTTATTAAAGAATAAATAGAGCTTATTTAACTGAGTGGTATTAAATAAAAGACCTCAGTAATAGATGAAAACAATTGGTTTTATTTATTGCTGGGGTCTTTTGTTTTAAGTTTTTAAACATGTTGTGTTTACTTAATTTAAACTAATTAATGCAAGTTGTTTGTGTTTTTTAATCATATTTAATTATTTCTTAAAGCTATTTTAATAGAGGAGGTAAAAATCTCGGATTACTAAATTTAAATTACTAAACTCAATTTTGTAAAATCTATCGTATAAATATATGTTTTAAATCATTTTGTTTGTTTTGTGTTGATGCATATCTAAATGTTTGTGTTTTAATCTTAATTGCAATTAAAAGTGGCGTGTTTGTAATATTTTTATAATTGTAATTGATTATTTTATGAATGATTAATTATAATGCTTTAATTATTAATCAGATACACTAAATTAACATGATTAAGAATATTACATTAACGCTTTTGCTTGCAATGTTTGTAAGTTTTGCATTTGCACAAAATAAATTGAATTTAGAAAATTCTTCATCTCGATTTACAGTAGGCAATAGAGATTGGCCAGCAGGAGAAGGTGAAGCTTCTGTTTGTTTGTGGGACGATGATAGGCTTGCTGCTTTTACCATTACTATTGATGATAATATTGAAAATAATATTCCATTTTGGAAATCAATGAATGCTAAATATGGCTTTAATTTTACATGGTTTTTAATAACAGAAGCTGCTACTCAGTATAATGTTTCGCCAAAAGGTTGGGATTTATATAATGAACTTGCTGAAACTGGAAATCAAATTAATGGTCATGATGATAGAAATTGGTACACCATAACGCCTCTTCCTCCTGGAGTTACAAACCCTACCGATGCTGAATATTTAGATCGTATTACTGCTACAAAAACTAAGGTTGAAACTGAGGTAACTTCGGGAAATAATAAGTGTTTAACTTATGCGTTTCCTTTTGGAGAAGGAAACGAAACAGAAGCAAGAAAAATATTTATTGCAAATAGAGGAACTACTGGAACTTTGAATCAAGCTAATGAAATAAATTATTTTAATGTAAACTCAATTTCAAACCCATATGTTTACACCGATCAATCGAGTAGAGATAAGTATATACTTCCGCTTATTACAACATCATCTACTTTATTTGGCGAAAATTTTTATAGAGGATGGGGGTCTACACATTTTCATGCTTTACATACTACTGCCGAAGAAGGTATAGTTGATGATTTTTTACAGTATTTATCGGATAAAGAAGACGATATATGGGTAGATGGTTTTACCAGAGTAGCTCAATATTCTCAGTCTTTTGCTACGCATAATTTGGTTATTGATGAGGCAACTCCAGTACAAATTAAGTTTACGCTAACCGACGATATGTTAGATTCGGCTTTCGATTATCCATTAACGGTTAAAATAAAAGTGGGAGATGCTTGGGCAAATGTAACAGCAACACAAAACGGAGCTTCGGTTGCGGCTAAAATAATATCATATATTGGTAGTAAATATGTTTTGGTTAATGCTGTGCCAGATGGTGGTCAGGTTATAGTTAATGGAGTTATAGACGATGATCCTGCTATTTTTGATCCAATAGGAGACCAAACAGTTATGGAAGAAGAAGTATTAGAGCTGAACTTTTCGGCATCTAACTTTGCAGATAGTGATATTACATTTATAGTTGATGGTGTTGATGAAACAGGTTTTGGGGTGTTTACTGATAATGGAGATGGAACAGGTAGCATTGTATTTTCTCCACAGTTATACGATAAAGGAACATATAATATAACAATTAATGCATACAACGGAGTTAGCACAACTTCTATAAGTTTTGTTTTAACAGTTACTGATGATGGATCAGTAAACGAAATTACAGCTAGTAAAGAAGATGCAGCAGTGTACGATCCTGAACATGGTTTTGTTGATAATAAAAACAGAACAGAAATTATTGCAGGTGGATCGTATAGTGATGATGGTAAACAATTGTCGGCAGTTTTTCCTTTTTTATTACCATTGCCTAATGGTTTTGAAGTAATAGATGCTAATTTTTCATTAAATTTAGAAAGAACAAATGGCGATGTATCAGGTATTAGTCTTGATTTGTATGGATTAGATTATAGAACAGCAGCAACAGTTTTGGTTACCGATAATTATTCGGGTACGTATAATGGAGATACGTCGGCAGATGCTTTGCAAGAAAGCTTTACTACAGATGCAACACCAGTTGGAGTGGTAGAAGTTAACTCAAGTGGGAAATTGAAATTGATAGATTACCTAAATACTCAGTACGATAATAACGGAGCCGAAAGTTTTGTATTTATACGTATAAGTCCTGATGTGTCGGTAAATAATCAATATAATCGTTACTATTTTACTTCGTCGGATGGAGCTGAATTAAATGATGGTATTTACCCAACTTTATTAATTAAATTCGGAAAAGATAAACCATTAAGTAATAATGATAATTACGAAAAATTATCTCCTATAAATATTTACCCAAATCCTTCAAATGGTGGAGAGTTAAATATATCATCTAAAAACTTTGCTAATAGCGATGTTTCAATTGAATTAATAAACATTAGCGGACAAAGTATATTTGTTAAATATAAAAATGCTAAACAAGGTAATTTTACTGTAAATTTAGATAGTGGTATTGCTAAAGGAATGTATTTTCTGAAAATAGAAGGAAACAATACTATATCAGTTACTAAAATATTTATTGACTAGTATTTATTCAGTTTTAAATAAAAAAACAGCCCAATGGTTTTTAATCATTGGGCTGTTTTTTATTGTACTTTTAATAAAGTTGCTTATAGTATTGAATTTTCGAAATAAATAGGGGTAGATTTATTAATGATTGCGATTTTATAAAAAGTATATCACATTTTTTTAGACTATAACGTTTGTAACGATAATAACGAATTTTAAAAATTTAAGGTTGTTAACGTTGCTCACAAAAAAAGCCTCCGCTTTAAATAAATAAAGTGGAGGCTTTTAATATGTTAATACAAAATTTACTGATGATTATTTCATCAACTTATCTTGCTTGTTTATTGATTCTTCGTGTACAGCATCTAAGAATTTTTTAGTGAATTTATCACTTAATCCAGCAGCTTCACCTTTTTGTTTTCTGTCTTCTAAAAGCTCATCCCAACGGTTAGCTTGTAATACTGCTACATTCGATGATTTTTTAACCTCACCAATTTGTCTAGCAACATCCATACGTTGTCCTAAAATAGCAATTAAGCGGTGGTCAAGCTCATCAATTTGAGTTCTTAAAGCATCTAGTTTTTTAACCTCAGCAGTGTTTTCTGCTTGCTCTTTTCTTAACTGAAGCTCTTCAGTCATTTCAATAGCACGTGCAGGCACAACTTGTTGTTTAGCATCAGACCAAGCCTCATCAGGATTAACGTGAGATTCAATCATTAAACCATCAAAGTTAAGGTTTAATGCAGTTTGAGATATGCTAAATAACAACTCTCTGTTACCAGCAATGTGCGAAGGATCACAAATTACAGGAATGTTTGGTAATCTACGTTTAAACTCTATTGGAATTTGCCATTTTGGAGCGTTACGATATTGTATTTTTTCGTAAGTTGAAAAACCACGGTGTATAGCACCTAATTTTTTAACACCAACAGCGTTTAATCTTTCTAAACCACCAATCCATAAATCTAAATCTGGGTTTATTGGGTTTTTAACTAAAACCGGAATATCTAAACCTCCAAATTCTTTAATAGCATCAGCAATTTCCTGTACAGCAAAAGGGTTTACTGTAGTACGAGCACCAACCCAAAGCATATCCATTTTATATTGAATAGCTAAACGTACGTGATCTCTAGTAGCAACTTCAGTACCAACTTTTAAACCGTAAGTATCTCTTACTTTGTTTAACCATTGAAGTCCTGGTTCACCAACACCTTCAAAAGTTCCGGGCTTAGTACGAGGTTTCCATACACCTGCACGAAATACGTGCACGTTTTTGTGAATTAAATCTTTTGCAGTTGCCATTACTTGCTCTTCAGTTTCTGCACTACAAGGACCAACAATTCCTAATGGTAATGAATCATCACCTTTTAATCCCCAATCTTTTAAATCTACTGTATCCATATCTATTTAGTTTTGGTTCTTGTCTATAGCTGTTAGCTTAAAACCTAAACCTGTATTAGTTTTATTTATATACTTATTAACTACTTGTTAATAACTGTTTTTTTATTAAAGTACTTTTTTAACCTCGTTAGCTTGACTGATTAAAGTTTTAACTACTTCGGCATTTCCGCTTTTAATAGCGTGTTTAAATAATGTTATACTCTCAATATAATTATCAAGCACTTCAAGTACATTATCTTTATTTTCCGAGAAAATTGCTTCCCACGTATCTTTATTACTCTTTGCTAATCTAACAGTTGATCTAAATCCACCACTTGCTAAAGTTGTAATGTTTTTGGCACTTTTTTCTTTATTTAAAACCGTTAGTGCCAATGCAAATGATGTAATGTGTGATATATGAGAAACGTAAGCTGCACTAATATCATGCTCCTTTCCGCTCATATATTCAATATCTCCACCAATCGACTTATATATTTGCTCAACCTTTTCTACCCTGTCAATATCCGATTTATCAGCATCGCATATAATAATAGCTTTGTTGTTGAATAAATTTCCAATTGCAGCTTCCGGACCCGAAAATTCAGTACCTGCCATTGGGTGTGTTGCCACAAACTGACTTCTTTTAGGATGATTCTCTAACTCCAGAAGTATTCCTTCCTTTGTTGATCCTACATCAATTAAAGTTTGATTTTTTAGCTTGTCAAGTAATTTCGATGCAATGTTTTTTGCACTAGTTACCGGTATTGCAAGTATAATAAAATCTGCTTTTGTAATAGCATCATCTAAATTTAAAATTTCATCAACTAAACCAATTTCTAAAGCCTTATTAGCATGTTCAGTATTATTTTCAACACCAATAAAATATTTAAACTGATTTGCGTGCCTAAAATCCTTGGCTAACGAACCTCCTATAAGTCCAAGACCTATTATTGCAACACTACTCATTATTAAGTTTTAAAATACTACTTAGTACATCACTATTTTCTATTCTACTAATTGCTTCTTCTATTTTATCGGAACTTGAACAAAGAGAAATACGTAAAAAATTATTTCCATTCGATCCAAATATCATACCTGGAGTTATAAAAACATTAGCTTCCTTTAAAATAATATTTGAAACATCAAGTGCCTTAGCGTTGTTTGGTAACTTAGCCCAAACAAACATTCCAACTTCGTGTTTGCGATATTCGCATCCTAAAACATTAAATAACCTTTGTGCTACTTTTTTTCTTTCAGCGTAAAGGTTACTCATTTTTTTGTACCACGATGCATCAAGATCTAATGCCGCCGCAGCTCCTTCCTGTACAGGTAAAAACATACCGCTATCCATATTACTTTTAACTCTAAGTATTTTTGTAATATAATACTCATGCCCAATAACCATACCAACACGCCATCCAGCCATGTTAAAAGTTTTGCTTAACGAGTTTAATTCAATAGCAACTTCTCTGGCATCAGGAACCTGCATTATCGACATCGGAAATTTATTCATTACATAACTGTACGGATTATCGTTTACAATTAATATGTTATGTTTTTTTCCAAAAGCTACTAAATCTCTAAATAAACGTATCGAAGCATCAGCTCCAGTAGGCATATTTGGGTAATTAACCCACATTATTTTAATCTTTGTTAAGTCTAGTTTTTCTAATTCTTCAAAATTAGGATACCAACCTCTTTTTTCTTCAAGATTGTAAGTGTAAATTTTAGCTTGCAACAAATCGCTTACCGATTTGTAAGTTGGATATCCTGGATTTGGAACTAAAACACCATCGCCTGGATTTAAAAATGCCATTGAAATATGCATTATTCCTTCCTTCGACCCCATAAGAGGTAAAAGCTCACTTTTATAATTTACCTCAACAGCATAAGTTTTTTTATACCAATTGGCAATTGCTTTTCTGAATTTGTCAACACCTTTGTAACCCTGATATCCATGAGATTCGGGTAAAAGCAACGATTTACTTGCTGCTTCTAAAACCCTTGGATGTGGAGGCGTATCCGGACTACCAATACCCAAGTTTATTACATCCTTGCCAGCTTCATTCATCGACTTAATTTGTGCAAGTTTTATCGAAAAATAATATTCCTTTACTTCGCCTAGTCTTTTTGCTGCTGAAATCATATTAGTAGTTTTATTTTTTTATTTCTTCCGAACGCATTGCATCTCTATTAATGTGTTCCATTTTCCATTCTTTATAAACCCCTAAAACTTCAACCTTTTCGGCCTGATGTTTCATAATTTCCATAACCGATTTAAAAGTATCGTAAGTAGGAAATTCAAGATCAACAAAGAAATTATACTGCCACGGTTTTTCCATAATTGGCATCGATTGAATTTTTGTTAAATTCATTCCATGTATCGAAAATATAGATAATACCTTAGCCAAACTACCTTTTTCATGACTTAACACAATTCTCATTGATGCCTTGTTAATTTCGGGGTTTGCTGTATAATTATGCTTGTGCGTTCCTATTATAAAAAAACGAGTATAATTGTTTTTTATAGTTTGTATGTTGGTTTTTATTGCTTCAAGACCATAAATTTCTCCAGCAATTTCTCCAGCAATTGCACCAACATCTTTCAAATTTTTATCTGCAACTTTTTTTGCCGACGATGCAGTGTCAGTTTCCTCAACAAGTTTAATGTGTGGATACTGTTCGAAAAACTGTTCGCTTTGCAAAATAGCCATTGGATGAGAATGAACCTCTTTTAAATCTTCAATAGTTTGCCCTTTATTTACAAGTAAACTATGCTCAATAGGAATGTAAATTTCTCCTTGTATACATTGCCCTTTTTGTCCAAGTAACTTGTAATTTTGAAGCAACGATCCAGCAATTGAATTTTCAATAGCCATTACTCCATACTGTGCAGTACCATTTGTTATATGTTGAGGAATTTCCTTAAAATTTTCGCATTGAACCAAATCAACTTCTTCTCCAAAAAACATACGTGCTGCTTGGTGGTGATAACTTCCTTTAATTCCCTGAATTGCTACTTTTTTCTTTTCCATTACTCTCTCTCATTCAATCAAAAAAATCCCGCTTCAAAAATTTTGAGCGGGATTTAATGTTTATCGTTTTTAACCTTTACATACTAAATCCCGCTCTTTCTTCCATAGAAGAAAAAGTAAAAGAAATTATTTAAATATGATTCGGTTAATAAATTCATCTGTTTCGTTTTTTATTACTTCGACAAAAGTAAAAATATTTTCGAGACTACAAATATTATTTTCAAATATTTTAAATCAATTGTTGTTGCAGTTTGCAGTAGTAAAATCAACTTTAACTAACACTATTTGTGTAAAATTCATTATTATACTTCATATTAGTTATTGTTGGGCTGTAGTAACTTGTAGTAAGCTTACATTTTAGAATAAAAACATAATTTTTATAAATACAAATTATCGGTGTATTTATAATGTATATATCGTTTTTAGGCTGAATTTACTTGTTGTATATCGAATTTAGTAGGGTTGTTAAAATAAGTAATGGTCAAATTTTAATTATCAATAGTTAATTATCTAAAACCTCATGGGTTATAAAACTATGTACACAAATAATTCTGTTATATCTCTTACATGATTATTTAAATGTATTAAACACCAATTTATTTATCACATTTTTTGTAAAACATCTATTAATTATTGTTGTATGATTTGATGTTTGTTGCTTATGTTTTTATTGTTTCTGAAGTTGTTAATTGTTTTACGGGCTTTATATCAGTAGTTTATCAAAAAAAACTCTTATATTTCTTATAGTAAAACTAAGCGTATTAAGCTAATTAACCCAAATAAGAAACCTTTAATATGAAAAACAACAACAAATCTCCAAAACCATTTGATTGCAACTACGATCCACAATTTGCTCTTTTATTAGATAAACTTGGTATTTCGCTTGCAATAAGTACTTATCAGGCTGGTAAAATAGTTTTTTTAAGTTCGGTTAACGAGGATAAATTAGTACAACTTCCAAGAAATTACAAAACTGCAATGGGAATGGCTTCTGCCGATAATAAACTTGCCATTGCTGCTGAAAATAAAGTAACCGTTTTGCATAACCGCCCTGAATTAGCAGAAAATTATGCTGCTGGTAATAATAAATACGATGGAATTTACATTCCTACTGCAACATATAATACAGGAGGTATTGATTTGCACGACATGGAATTTATAGACGATAAGCTTGTTGCTGTAAATACTAAATATTCGTGCTTATCGTATATTGATGATAATTATAGTTTTACTCCGTTTTGGCAACCACCTTTTATTACCGGTATGGTGCCCGAAGATAGATGCCATTTAAATGGAATGGCTGTTGAAAATAACGAAATAAAGTATGTTACTGCCTTAGGAAAAGGAAATACCGAAATGCAGTGGAGAGAAGATAAAATGAATAGCGGTATTTTAATGGAATATCCATCGGGTAAAATTATTATTGATGGCTTAAGTATGCCACATTCTCCACGAATTTACAATGGTAAATTATATGTGTTAAACTCGGCTAAAGGAGAACTTATTTGTGTTGATACCGAAAAACAAACTTACGAGGTTGTTGTTAAATTAGGTGGTTTTGCACGAGGAATGTCTCAACACGGAGATTATTTATTTATAGGAGTATCTAAACTACGACATAATAGTGCTGTTTTTAGTGATTTAGAAATTGCTAAAACATCGTTTGCCGGAGTTGTTGCAGTTTATTTACCATATAATAGTATTGCCGGACGTTTTGAATATGAAATGACAGTTGATGAGATTTACGATGTAAAAGTATTATCAAACTCAACACGACCTTCAATTTTATCTCCCGAAATGGTTGATGATAATTTAAATATTACCTATCCTGGAGGTGCTTTGTGGCAAAACAAAGAAGAAGGTTCTGAAAAATCAGAGAATAAAAATAGTACGGTTAACTCAAAAGATGAAAATGTTGAACCCGAAAAGTTCTCTTTCAAACTATTAAGTAATATAGGTATAGATAAATTATTAGCTGATTTTTCTCCACTTATTATACCCGAGTTAAAAAAGAATTTACGAGCAAATACTACATATAATACACTGCATGTTTTGGCAACAATAAATAGCAAAAATCAGGCAGTAGCAATTACGGTTTTCGATGTTGATGAAAATAAAGAAGCCTCTATACTATCGATATTTGTGCACAATGATATGAGAAATCAAAAAATAGCTAAAAATATGGTGCGTCAGTTCAATATTTTAATAGAACGAAATAATATTAATTCTATTGAATTAAGTAGTGAATATTCTAATAAAATAGCTGTAAAAATAATGCAGTCTATTTTGGTTACTAACTAAAATGTTATGTAAGCAAATATTATATAAAACTTAAAAAAAGCTGAATGATATAGTTAAATATATCATTCGGCTTTTATTGATAATTGAGTATTACTATCAAATTTATTTGGAATTTATTGTGTTTGTTGGTTTACTAAAAATAGATGCTTTGTAAGCTAGTACACTTTAAATTTTGTAATAATACTTAAAAACAACTTTATGCTTTATTTGTTACAAAGCATAAATGGTAAAATCTACAACAGATACTCTAAAATATAAATAACCCAAATTACTATGAAAAAGAAGTATATGTTTTTTTCTGGCGCTAGACGTTGGAATACATTGATTAATAAATTTAATAATTTATATAAATCAATAAAGGAGGGAGTTGAAAATGAAGTTAAGCTTCAGCAAAAAATCAACAAACTCCAAGTATTATATACTAGGTTAGAAAAAATGCAGTACAAAACTGGGTTTCAAATTGCAAGTACTTCTTTGGCGGTTATGTTATCAACTGCATCGGTGTATTCTCAAACTCCAATTGAGTTGTTAAGTGGAGTAAATATTCAGCAAGAAATTTCGGAAGGATCTAATACTTTCAATGACATTAATATAGGTAACCATTCGGCACCTGTATTTGTTTTTATTGATGCCGATGAGTATGTTGATTTAGTAGTTGGTACGCAAAATGGTTATGTAAAAGTATTTAAAGGAAATGCCGATAATACTTTTAGTACAGGGTATAATTTACAAGCAGGAGGTGCCGATATTAATGTTGGATCTTTTGCTACTCCAACTTTTACTGATATTAATAACAATGCTAAAGTTGATTTGGTAGTTGGTAATAAAGATGGTAAAATAAATGTTTTTAGGCGTGATGCTAATAATAACTTTAATGGAGGTTATTTGTTATCGGCAGGAGGAACAGTTATTGATGTTGGAAATTCATCGGCACCTGCATTTTCGGATATCGACGAGGATGGGAATGTTGATTTGATTGTTGGCGATCAATACGGATACTTGCAAGTTTTTAAAGGAGGAGCATCAAATACTTTTAATGCCGGTTATAATTTAGAAGTTAGTGGAAGTGAAGTTTCTGTTAATTCTTATTCGAAACCAACTTTTGCGGATATTGATACCGATGGAAATATTGATTTAATAGTTGGAGATAAAAGAGGGTATTTAGCTGTTTTTAGAGGTAATGAAGATTTTACATTTGGAGGTTCGTACTTGTTAGAAGTTGATGAAAAAAATGCTGACGTAGGAGAATATTCATCTCCTGTTTTGGTGGATTTTGATGGCGATGGAGATATTGATTTAATATCGGGAAATGAAGCTGGAAACGTAATTTTATATAAGAGTGTAGTAGGTCAGTTACCCGAAATTAGTGTTTTAGGAAACGATGTTGAAATAGTTGATGGAGATATTATTTCGAGTTATACTGATAATACATTCTTTGGAAATAATGAAACTGAAAACGCATTTAAAGAAAACACCTTTGTTATTAAAAACGAAGGAGATGCAGTATTAGAATTAACCGATTTAGGAACAGGATTTGTTACAATTAGCGGAGCAAATGCCGATGACTTTACAGTAGTAACTCAACCCGAAACCGATATTGCAGTTGGTGATGAATCTGTTTTTGTTATAAGTTTTAATCCGTCAGAAACTGGAGAAAGAAACGCCACTATAACAATAAATAATAACGACTTAAACGAATCGGAATACACTTTTGCTATTCAGGGTGGAGGAACAACTATTATGCCTATTGATTTAATGTTGGGTGTTAATATTGAGGCCGAAACTTTAGAAGGGTCTAATGTTTTCGAGATTATTAATGATGAAGAATACCGAATTCCAACTTTTGCAGATATTGATGGAGATGGAAATCAGGATTTAATTATTGGAGAATTTGGAGGGTATATAAAGGTGTTTAAGGCAAACGAAAATAACACTTTTAAAACTGGCTATAATTTACAATCTAATAATTATGATATTAAAGTAGAATCGGGTGCAGCTGTAACGTTTGCCGATGTTAATGCCGATGAAAGTATTGATGTTATTGTTGGAGAAATTGGAGGAACAATTAGAGTATTTGAAAATAAAGGAGATAATACTTTTGATGTGCCATATAATTTGCAAGCAAATGGTGTTGATTTAAGCATTGAATATGCTAAACCTGTTTTTGAAGATGTTGATGGCGATGGGTTTATTGATTTAGTTGTTGGAGAAAAAGGAGGTGCTATATTAGTTCATACAGGAAATTCGGATAACACTTTTAATTCGGCATACACTTTACAAGCCGGAGAAAAGGAAATAAAAGTTTCAGGAAATAGTGCTCCAACTTTTGCTGATGTTGATAATGATGGGAATAAGGATTTAGTAGTAGGTGCTTTTTTAGGAAATATTACTGTATTTAAAGGAAATGCAAACCATACTTTTGCAAGCGGATATAATTTAAAAATTGATGATGTTAATATAAATGTTGGTCAATATTCTGCTCCGGTTTTTGTTGATTTCGACAATGATGGAGATATTGATTTAATTTCGGGTAGTAATAATGGAAGTGTTAAGTTGTTTAAAAACAAAATGTACACATCGCCTGAAATTAGCATTGTTGCAAAATCGGTTGAAATTATAAATGGAGATAATACTCCAAGTATTTCAAATGACACTTATTTTGGAGCAAACGAAATTGAAAGCACTCATATAGATAAGGTTTTTACAATAAGAAATTTAGGAGATACTGAACTTAAATTATCAGATATAGGAGGGAAGTATGCTAATATTACAGGCGATACCGATGAGTTTGCAATTATTACTCAGCCTAATGCCGTTATTGAACCAGGAACTTCAACAAACTTTACAATTAGATTTAATCCAACTTCGGTAGGAAATAAATTTGCCCAAATAATTATTGCTAACAACGATACTGATGAGGCATTATTCTCGTTCGATATAAAAGGATTAGGAACTAAATCTACACCAATTATACTTCAGCCCGGAGTAAAAGTTAATTACAAAACTACTGCCGAACCAATTACATTCAATAATATTGATATAGGTACTTTGTCGGCACCGGCATTTGCCGATATTGATAACGATGGAATTAAAGATTTAGTTATAGGAGGAAAATCAGGGTTTATAAATATTTGTAAAGGAAACTCGGATGGCGGATTTGCCGAGGCTTATAATTTACAATCGAATGGAGCTGATATAAATGTTGGAATGAATTCTACCCCAACTTTTATTGATGTTGATAACGATGGAGATGAAGATTTGGTTGTTGGAAATATGACAGGTAAAGTAACCGTTTTTAAAGGCGATGTTTTTCATCCATTTGACACAAGTTACGATATAGAGGTTGATGGAAGTGTAACATACACATCTCCAGCTTTTGCTGATATCGACAACGATGGAAATGTTGATTTAGTTGTTGGTGTTAAATCAGGAGAAATAAAAATACTTGATGGAAAGGCTGATAATATGTTTAACGAAATTTATCATAATATAGAATTTGCCAATGGTACCGAACTCGAAAATATAGGAAGTCAAAGCCCAACACCATCGTTTGCCGATGTTGATGGAGATGGAAATGTAGATTTGATTGTTGGTTTATGGAACGGAAAAATAAATGTTTATAGAGGAAATTCGGATAACACTTTTAACTCTCCGTACTTATTAAAAATAGAAGATGGAACAGTAATTGATTTAGCTAATACTTCGGCACCGGTTTTTGTTGATTTCGATGATGATGGAGATGTTGATTTAATTTCGGGAGATAGTTATGGAAATGTAACTTTTTTCGAAAATGGAATTTCTCAATCAATTACATTTAACAATTTTGATGATGCCGTTTACGGAGACGAAGATATTTTGTTAGAAGCAACATCTAATATTCCTGATTTAGTAGTTACGTTTAGTAGTAGTAACGAGGAAGTTGCCACAATAGTAGATGGTAAAATTCATGTTACTGGAGCGGGTACTTGTAATATTATAGCAAGTCAATATGGAAGTTCGGAATATGCAAATGCACCTATTGTATCAAAAGAATTTAAGGTTGATAAAAAGGACGTTTCGGTTATAGCTGTTGACGTAGAAAAGGTTTATAACGGAGATGTTTATGCCGATTTAATTAGTGGAACATTAGAAGGTGTAATTTCGGATGATGATGTTAGTGTAGGTATATTAAACGTTGTTGTAGAATTTGAAACGTATAATGTAGGAACCGATTTGCCAGTGGCTTTATCAGAGTTAATTCTTAAAGGAAACGATGCAAATAACTATTCAATATTGCCTCATCCATCAGGATTAGTTGCCGATATTACTCCAAAAGAACTTATTGTAAGTGGAGTTACTGCAACTGATAAAATATACAACGCAAATACCGATGTTGTAATTGATTTAACCGGTGCTATGTTAAGTAATTTAGTTGCAGAAGATAACGTAACTGTTAATTATGATTTGGCAACAGCACATTTTAATGATAAAAATGCAGGTATAGATAAGCAAATTACAGTATCGGATTTTAGTATAAGCGGTGAGGATGCAATAAATTATAGTATTTCTCAGCAAACATTTACAGCCGATATTACTCCGCTAACAATTACTGTGCCCGGAATAAATGCAGTTAATAAAATTTATAATGGAGATGCTTTTGCAGTTTTAAAAGGAGGAATATTAACAGGTGTTATTGAAGGAGATGAAGCAAGTATGAATTATGAAGATTCGGTTGCAGAATTTGAAGATGAAAATGTTGGTATTGAAAAATCGGTTACCACAACATCAATAGCCTTAAGCGGAATTGATGAAGGAAATTATACGGTAGAGTTACCACCTGTTTTAATAGCCGATATAGTTGCAAAAGTACTTACCGTTACTGCCAATAATATAGAAGTGGCTTATAACGAAGTAATTCCGGAATTAACTTTTACTTACGATGGTTTTATTGATGAAGAAGATGAAACATTTTTAACAACAATACCAGAAATATCAACAGATGCAACTGCGTTTAGCGATGAAGGAAATTATGATATTGTAGTTTCGGGTGGTTTAGCTGATAACTATAGGTTGGTTTATGTTTCGGGAAGTTTAACCGTTGGAATACTTACTCTTGATGAAGATGTTTTATACGATATAGCATTAGAGGTTAGAGAAAATATAACAGATTTCCCTACCGCAAATAATGGAGATATTATAGGTACAACAACCGACGATTTGGTTTATTATATTCCGGGTAACTATGTTATTAATTGGGAATTTACCGATATAAATGGAGTTGTATTTACTCAAACTCAAAATATAATTGTTTACAGAATTTACGAACAAGCAGGAGTTTTAAATGTTGTTGTTGATGGCGATTTTGAAACTCAGTGGTATGTTGGAGATAAACCTGTAAGTGGAGGAACAAACACACTTACTTTCGAGCCTACAATTGATGGTGTTTATACTATTGCTTTTATAAACGACTCAACAAATACAAAATCGAAAGGAGTAGTTGTAGGAGAACCTGATACTACAAATCCTATTCCTGATATTTTAAATTTGCAAAGTATTTTGGTTGAGGTTGATAAAAATATAGTTGATATTCCTACTGCCGATAATGGTGTAATTACCGCATTTACTTCAGATGAAATTAGTTTCGAAACTTACGGAACATATCAAGTAAATTGGAATTATGTTGATTATAGTTTTAATTCGTTTACACAACGTCAGGAGGTTGTAGCATTTAGCGTTGTAGAGGAACAGAAGGGCGTTTTTAAAGTTAATATTGAAGGAGAATTTAATTATCAATGGTATGTTGATGGTGTGGAAATTGCCGATGCAAATTCTAACACATACAAGCCAAGTGCTGTAGGTGTTTATAATGTAGAGGTTAGCTCTAATGTAAGTAAGGCTTTTTCTAGAAGTATTTCTTTTGGTATTTTGGCTGTTGATAAATTTTATAACGAAACCAATAATTTATCTGCTTGTCCTAATCCTACCACTAATAATGTTATTATAAAAAATAACAATCAAAAATTATTAGATATACAGGTGTACGATTCGAAGAGTATACTTTTTACTAAAGTGATTTCTGATAATTCAGAGGTAGAGCTAGATTTATCAACCTGCCCAGGTGGTGTACTTATGGTTTTAATAAAAAGCGATGATGAGGTTGTGGTAAAAAAGATAATTAAAAAGTAAAGTATTTAATTCTTATTAAGAATTAAGCAAAAGTAAAAAAGGTGTATAATTTATATAAAGTTGATAAAATCATCTTTATATAAATTATACACCTTTAGTGTTTTTTATGTTTTTAATATAAAAACTAAAATAGTTAGTTAAACTAGTTTAGCCAATAAAAAAGATATTATAACGGACTAATAATCTGAGTGTCTTCGGTTAAAATAACACCTCTAACTATTGAGCTTATTGTTTTTTCTAAAGCTTTTATAATCTGAAGTTTCAATTGACTTTTACTGTAAAGCAAACTTACTTCTCTTGATGGAACAGGATTTTCAAATTCTCTTATAAACTCTCTATCACTATCCGAAAGTCGTTTTGTGTGTAAGTATGGAAGTAAAGTATATCCAAAACCATCTTGAGTTAATTGCATTAAAGCATCAAAACTACCTGTGTTTAATCTTAGTTTACTTGTGCGTATTTCATGATCGGGTTTGCACAAATTTATTACGTTATTTCTAAAACAATGCCCTTCCTCTAAAAGCAACATATCTTTAACTTCTAAATCGGTAGGTTTTATTTTCGATTTCTTTAATAAAGAATGTCCTTGTGGTAAATAAGCTGCAAATGGTTCGTAATACAACGGTTTTTCAATAAGATCTTGCTCATTAAGTGGAGTTGCAACAATACCAATATCTAAAACACCATCTTTTAATTGCTTAATTATTTCATGAGTTTGTAACTCTTCAACAATAACATTTACTTCGGTATATCGTTTGGTAAACGTTTTTAAAAACAAAGGTAAAAGTGTAGGTATAATAGTAGGTATAATTCCTATTTTAAACTCACCGGTTACTCTTCCTTTTTCTTTATCAACAATATCACTAATACGTTTCGATTCGGTAACCACAGTATTTGCCTGATCAACTATAACCTTACCAATGGCAGTTAATTCAATAGGTTTTTTACTTCTGTCGAAAATTTGTACCGAAAGTTCATCTTCTAATTTCTGAATTTGCATACTCAATGTTGGTTGAGTAACAAAACATTTTTCAGAGGCTAAAGTAAAGTTTCTATGTTTTGCAACAGCCAACACATATTCTAACTGAGTTATAGTCATTATTTAAACGTTTTAAATTTAATTTAAATAGCAGGCACTTAATACCAATTGCAATTTAAAAGGGATTACAAAGATTAAATATATATTTAACCTAACATAATATATATAAAAGTGTTTAGCCATTATCTTTAATAAATTAATGACAAAAAACAATCTTAAAAGATTATATACACTTTTATATAGTTGAGTTTTATTGAAAGCTTTTGATTAACCGATTTTTTGTACAAAATAACGGTTTTCACTTGTTGTTAATTAAGTTTTATTTGCTTGTATTTATATTAAAATTAGGACTAAACTTATTTGTTCTGTGGAAAAAATTGTTACTATAATTGATGTTTGGGGTGTGTTTGTGTTTTCAATATCGGGAGCATTAAATGCAATGTCGAAAAAATTAGATCCTTTTGGGGTATTTATTATAGCCTTTATAACATCAGTAGGAGGTGGTACTTTACGAGATGTACTTATGGGGAGAACCGTGTTTTGGATGGAAGATCATATGTATATTTATATAATATCGGCAGGTACAATAGTGTCAATTATTTTAAGAAAAAAGATTACATATTTAATGAAAACCCTTTCTCTTTTCGATACACTTGGGTTGGCAATTTTTACTGTAATAGGTATTGAGGTTGGATTGAAGTACGATCTTTCGCCATCGGTAGCAATAGCACTTGGTGCAATGACTGGGTCGTTTGGAGGTGTGATAAGAGATATATCATTAAACGAAATTCCTCTTATTTTTCAAAAAGAAATTTATGCAACAGCAAGTATTGCTGGCGGTTTGATTTATATGCTTGGTTTAGAAATAGGATTAGAAAAACCGATTGTAGAATTAGTGGCCATAGCTTTTATTATAGTTGTTAGATTAATAGTGGTTAAGTACGAATTGCAATTGCCAAGTTTTTACGATAAAGAAGAGGTTGAAAAAGAAGTTTGAAAATAGTTTAACTTAAGGTTTACTTGCTAAGTATTATAAAATTGTTGTTTTAATCTGTTTTATTATTATCAACCTTAGATTCAACTAATAGATACTTCTTTTTAAATAAAACTCTATAATAATATTAAAAGTAAAATAAATATTTCTTCATAACATCCTCTGTATTTTACGTTGCTTTAGCATTATAGGTAAGAGCTAAAAACCCCCATTTATTTTAAATAAATGGGGGTTTTAGTTTTTATATAGCGTAAAGTTTACGCTTAATTTCTATGATAAAAATTAACCTACTTGCTAAAATCAAATTTATTGTTATCATCAATATAATCTTCAATAGGTGCACAAGTACATACTAAATTTCTATCTCCATAAGCATCGTCAACTCTACGTACCGAAGGCCAGAATTTATTGTCAGCAATCCAGTTTAATGGATACGCAGCCTGTTTTCTAGAATATGGTAAATCCCAATTATCGGCAGTTAACATTTCTAAAGTGTGCGGAGCATTTTTCAGCATATTGTTTTGTTTATCGCTTTTACCTTCGGCAATATCTAATATTTCTTTTTTAATAGAAACCATTGCTTCAATAAAACGATCTAACTCTTCAACACTCTCACTTTCGGTAGGTTCAATCATTAAAGTACCTGCAACCGGAAACGAAACTGTTGGAGCATGATAACCGTAATCCATTAATCTTTTGGCAATATCGGTTACTTCAATACCGTACTCTTTAAAGTTGCGGGTATCTAAAATCATTTCGTGCGCAACTCTGTCGGCATTTCCTGTATAAAGTATATTAAAATCTTCGGCTAATTTAGTTTTCATGTAATTAGCATTTAATATAGCCATTTTGGTACTGTGCTTTAAACCTTCTTCTCCAAGCATACGTATGTATGAGTAAGAAACAGAATGTACTAAAGCCGATCCCCAAGGTGCTGCTGAAATTGCTGAAACTGCATTTTTCCCACCTGTAGCCACAACTGGGTTCGATGGTAAAAATTGTGCTAAATGTTCGGCAACTCCAATTGGTCCTACACCTGGGCCACCACCTCCATGAGGTATTGCAAAAGTTTTGTGTAAGTTAAGGTGACAAACATCGGCACCAATTTCTCCCGGACTTGTTAGTCCTACTTGAGCATTCATGTTGGCACCATCCATATAAACCTGACCACCATTATCATGAATCATCTTTGTTATATCCTTAATAGCACTTTCGTAAACTCCGTGTGTTGATGGATAAGTTACAAGCAAACAAGCCAAATTATCTTTGTGCTTTTCTGTTTGTAATTTCAAATCTTCAATATCAATATCTCCTTTTTCGGTAGTTTTAATAACCACTACTTTCATACCCGCCATAACAGCCGATGCAGGGTTTGTACCATGTGCTGAGGCAGGAATTAAAGCAATATTTCTGTGCTCTTCTCCAATATATTTAAAGTGTTCTCTAATAACCATTAATCCAGCATATTCTCCTTGAGCTCCCGAATTTGGTTGCAAAGTTGTAGCCGAAAACCCTGTTATTTCGCTTAAATAACTTTCAAGCTTACGAAAAAGTTCGTGGTAACCTGCCGCCTGAGAACGTGGTACAAAAGGGTGTATATTACCCCACGATGGCCACGATAACGGAAGCATTTCAGTAGCCGCATTAAGTTTCATTGTACAAGAACCTAATGCAATCATTGAATGATTTAACGATAAATCCTTTTTCTCTAATCTTTTAATATAACGCATCATTTCTGTTTCCGAATGATAAGCATCGAAAACAGGATTTGTCATAAAACTAGAAGTACGTACAAGCTCTTTCTGAATTTTATTTTCCGAATCATCAACCGAATAAAGTTTCGCACATTCAACATGTTTCGATTCGGCAAGTACATCTAAAATATCATTTATATCGTTTAACGATGTAGTTTCGTTTAACGAAATACCAATTTTAGTATCATCAATATATAAAAAGTTAACTTCTTTTTCTTCGGCAATACGCTTTACAGGTTCAATAGTAATTCCGCTTGGGTGTAAATCCTGACCTAAATCAACCACCAAAGTATCAAAATAAAATTCGTTTACCTGCTTAAAACCTAATCTTTCAATTCCTTTTTCAAGAGTTTTAGCTAAATTATGTATTGTATTTGCAATATGTTTTAATCCTGATGCACCGTGGTAAACTCCGTACATACCCGACATAACCGCCAATAAAACCTGAGCAGTACAAATATTTGAAGTAGCTTTTTCTCTTTTAATATGTTGCTCTCTAGTTTGCAAAGCCATACGCAACGCTGTATTTCCGTCGGCATCTTTCGATACTCCAATAATACGTCCCGGAATATGACGTTTGTATTCTTCCTTTGTAGCAAAATATCCCGAGTGTGGTCCACCATATCCTAGCGGTAAACCAAAACGCTGAGTTGTACCAACAACAACATCTGCACCCCATTCGGCAGGAGGAGTTAAAATTGCTAACGATAATAAATCGGCAGCAACTGCAACTTTTACATCTATTAATGATGCTTTTTTAACAAAATCGGTATAATTATAAACTCCACCATTTTTTGCAGGATATTGAATTATTGCACCGAAAAATTCATCGGTTAATTCAATGTTATTATGATTTCCAAAAACTAATTCTATACCAATAGGTGTAGCACGAGTTTTTATTACATCAATGGTTTGAGGAAAAAGTTCTTCGGAAACAAAAAACTTATTAGCATTTAATTTTTTCTTCGTTCGGCTACGAGAGCTAAAAAGCATACCCATAGCTTCGGCAGCCGCAGTGGCTTCGTCTAAAAGAGATGAATTTGCCAAATCCATACCAGTTAAATCGGTAATCATTGTTTGATAATTCAACAATGCTTCTAATCTACCCTGTGCAATTTCGGCCTGATACGGGGTGTAAGCAGTGTACCAACCCGGGTTTTCGAAAATATTACGTTGTATTACTCCTGGCAAAGTTGATGCATTATATCCAAGACCAATGTATGTTTTATATACCTTGTTTTTTCTGGCTAATTCCTGAATATGCCCCATGTACTCAACCTCTGTTAAGGCTTCGGGCAAATTCAAAATATTTTTTAATCTTATATTATCTGGCAGAGTTTCGTTTATTAGTTCGTCAAGAGTATTTACTCCAACGGTATCTAACATTTTCTGCACTCCATCATTCATCGATCCAACATGGCGATGTAAGAATTTTCCAGTTCTCATAGACTTATAATTAAATTTTATTTTAATACTAATATCTAGCTATATGTAAGTTGTGTAGCAAGTATTTGTTAACCTTTTTATAAGAACAAACAGTTTGCTTGGCAATTTATTACGCTACTGATAACGTAACTTACAATACTACTGATATTACATTTTAAGGTATTATTAATCGGTCGTTAAATTTTTTGCAAAATTACAAAAACTATAACAATAGACTGTGTTTTATTTTACTAACTATTGTAGTGTTTAAGGTTGTGGTGTATTGTCAGTTTGTTATCGGTTTAATATTTGTTTTAAGCTGAGTATTTTGTAAAATATTATATCATAATTACTCATTAAATAAGTATTTTTAATATCTAAAAATCATTTAATATGAACTTTACGTTAATGCTGATTATTGTATCTGTAATATTTATTACTATTGATACATATGCTTTTAGAGCTATAAAAAGGCTTACATCAAATAAAATTATTTGGTTTGTTTATTGGGCTACAACTTTTGTGGTTTTGCTAAATGCTTTACTTGTTATGCGTAATTTTTCGTATTACGAAGGCACAACTTTATCAACATTAAAAGCATCGGGTTGGTTATCTGTAATTTATCTGCCCAAATTAATAATGGTGACTATAATGTTTGGAGAAGATATTTTCAGACTTATTTATACAGGAATTGACTTTGTGTTTAAAAAACTTTTATTGAAATCGGACGAGGAAAAGTTTATGCCTCAACGCCGTAAATTTATAAGCAAAATGGCAATAGGTTTGGCATCAATTCAGTTTGGGGCTGTTGCATACGGAATTGTAAAAGGAAAATTCAACTTTAAAGTTTTTAAGGAGAATGTTTTTTTCGACGATTTACCAACTGAATTCGATGGTTTTACAATTACCCAAATATCGGATGTGCATATTGGTAGCTTTCAGGATAAGAAAGAAATTGCCAAGGCCATTGAAATGATAAACGAACTACAATCGGATATTGTTGTTTTTACGGGTGATTTGGTTAATAATAAATCGACAGAAATGGATGGTTGGATTGATTGTTTTTCCAAAATAAAAGCCAAGCACGGAAAATATAGTGTATTAGGAAATCATGATTACGGAGATTACGTTAAATGGCATTCGGAAGAAGAAAAAGAAAACAACATGAAACAGATGTACAATGTTCATGAAAGTATTGGTTTTGAGTTGTTGAATAATCAAAATAAAATGTTTACCCGAAACAACAAAAGCATATCGTTAATTGGAGTTGAAAATTGGGGTTTAAAGTTTAAGCAACGTGGAGATGTTGATTTGGCAATGCAAGGAATTGATGAAAATGATTTTAAAGTTCTTCTGTCTCACGATCCTTCGTATTGGGATGAAGTTATAAAAACACACAAAAACAAAATTCATTTAACACTTTCGGGGCATACACACGGTATGCAATACGGAATTGAAGTGCCCGGAATTAGTTGGAGTCCGATACAATATATTTACAAACATTGGGCGGGTTTGTTTAAAGAGCACAATAGATATTTATACGTAAATAGAGGTTTTGGGTTTCATGCTTTTCCGGGAAGAGTTGGTATTTGGCCTGAAATAACAAAAATTACTTTAAGAAAAACTTAGTAGTTTTATTATGGATAATTGTGTGTGAAATTTGGTTGGTTTAATTGATTAGTAGTGAAGTTTAGTGTTAAGTTTTATTACGTAGTTGTATTATAGTAAGTTAAAGTATATCCCCGAAATTTATGAAAACAAAAATAATATTTGCATTGCTGATGTTTTGCACATCTTTTCTTTTTTCTCAAAATAAAAACATAACAATATCGGGTTATGTAAAAGAGAAAGGTTCGGAAGAGTTGTTAATAGGAGTTAATGTTTATTTAAAAGGTACTTTATATGGAACTACAAGTAATTCGTATGGATTTTATTCTTTAACATTTCCTGCTCAAAGCGGAGAAGTTGCGTTTTCGTATGTTGGATTTACATCGATAGTTTTAAAAGAAAATTTTGACAAAGATAAAATAGAAAATACTTATTTGGTTGTTGATAATTTACTTGATGAGGTTGTTGTTACTGCCGATATTGACGAAAAAATATCATCGAAAGTAGAAATGAGTGTGCTTAATTTAAAGGCAAATCAAATAAATGAAATTCCGGCTTTGCTTGGAGAAAAAGATGTTTTTAAAACTTTGCAACTTATGCCTGGCGTACGTTCGGGTAGTGAGGCAAGTTCGGGGCTTTATGTTAGGGGTGGAGGTCCCGACCAAAATTTAGTTATTTTAGATGATGCGCCGGTTTATAATGCCATGCACTTATTCGGATTTTTCTCGGTTTTTAATGGTAATGCAATTAAAAATATTGAAATGTTTAAGGGAGGTTTTCCTGCACGTTTCGGAGGCCGACTTTCTTCGGTTGTTGATATTAGCATGAAAGATGGTAATAAAAGTGAGTTTGGAGGAGAGGCAAGTATAGGTTTAATATCATCGAATTTAATTTTAGAAGGACCTATTGGAAAGAATAAAAAATCATCGTTTATAGTATCGGGTAGGCGTACTTATATTGATATTTTGACTGCTCCAATAATAAAAATTCAATCGGGAGGTACTGATGCGGGATATTATTTTTACGATTTAAATGCTAAACTTAATTACGAAATTAGCAATAGAGATAAGTTGTATTTAAGTGGATATTTTGGAAAGGATAGGTTTTATGGAAATGAGGAAAATGAGCAGACAGAATTGTATTGGCAAAACGCTACATCAACAGTTAGGTGGAATCATTTATTTAGCGGTAAGTTGTTTAGTAACACATCGTTTATTTACAGTAATTATAATTTAAATATTTCGTCGGAAGAAAATTATACAAATCAAACATCAAAAAGTAGTTATAAATCGGGGATAAGAGATTTTAGTTTGAAAACCGATTTTACGTGGGTGCCAAACAATTTTAATTATATACGTTTTGGTGCGTCAATTACTCATCATTTATTTACTCCAAGTGCTGTACGGTTTCAAAATTCATCATCTCAGAACGATGAAAGCATAAGTGTTAAAGAGTTAAATTCGGTTGAAACTTCGGCTTATATTGAAGATGAATGGAAAGTTACCAGTAAAATAAAAGTAAATGCAGGAGTTAGATTAAATAATTTTCAGCACGAATCTACATCGTATTTTAAAATAGAACCTCGTTTATTAACAAGTTTTATTATTGCAAATAATATGTCGGTAAAGGCTTCTTATACCGAAATGAATCAGAATATACATTTGTTAACTTCAACCGGAATAGGCTTGCCAACCGATTTATGGGTTCCGGCAACCGACAGAATTGCTCCACAATTTGCACGTCAGTTTGCGGTTGGTATAGATAAAGATTTCGATAAGCCAACACTTTCGGTTTCGTTAGAGGGGTACTACAAAGCCATGAATGATATTATATCGTATAAAGAAGGAGCAAATTTTATGATGATTTCGAACCCCGACGAAAACGATGAGTTTAATTACGAAGATGCAGTTACTGTTGGAAAAGGGTATTCATATGGTGCCGAATTATTAATTCGTAAAAAGGTTGGCAAACTTACTGGCTGGATTGGTTACACGTTATCGTTAACAAAATATAAGTTTGATGATTTAAATAATGGAAATGAATTTTTTCCTCGTCATGATAGAAGGCACGATATTTCGGTAGTAGGTGTT
The DNA here is from genome assembly GCA_023145615.1 of Ichthyobacteriaceae bacterium. GTDB lineage: Bacteria > Bacteroidota > Bacteroidia > Flavobacteriales > JADGDT01 > JADGDT01. The sequence goes on from JAGLDK010000032.1 coordinate 46,435, forward strand.
TATAAACTTTCGGAAAATATAACACTTAGTTCAACATGGGTTTATGGTACTGGAGATGCTATTACTTTGGCAGGAAGTACATATAACGCAACTACAAACGATGCTAATAATACTAGCACTTATAACGATTATTTACAGAGTATAAGTAATGGTTATCAGTTAGGAAACGCAAGAGGGGTTAGTTATTACAACGATAAAAATTCGTTTAGAATGGGTGCTTATCATCGACTAGATTTTGGAGCCCGATTTAAAAAGGTTTTAGAAAGCGGAAATACCCGAACTTGGGAAGTATCGGTTTATAATATCTATAACCGAAATAATCCGTTTTATTACGAAAATGGTTTCGATTACGAAACTAAAGAAACCAAGTTATATCAAGTGTCGTTATTTCCAATTATACCAAGTGTTTCATATACTCTGAAATTTTAAAGCTAAAATTATGAAAATATTTTTAAGAATATTAGTGGTGTTATTAATTGTTTCATCGTGCCGAAAAGAAGCTGATATTGATGTGCCAAATGGAGACCCGCAGTTGGTTGTAACTAATTTTATTACTGTAAATACTGATACTTCTTTTGTAAGAGTATTGTGGAGTGAGCCAATTTATAATAATGCAGGTTTTAATCAGTACAATAATAATTACAAACATGTTGAAAATGCCGATGTTAATATTATAAATAATGGCAAAAAGCATAAGTTGATATACGATAAGTTAGGGGTTTATTATACAGCTGATGTTGATTTTAATATTGGAGATAAAGTTGAACTAAGTGTTAATTATGATGAAAAAAATAAACTAACAGCTTTGTGTAAAATACCTGTAGAGCCAAAATATAAAATTGAGTATTTAAATACCGATAGTATTTATGTTGATGAGTGGAGTGTTAAAATTATGGAAGAATTTAAGTTTACAGCTTTAAATAAAGGTAGTAACTATTATGCTTTGCATTTAAATGTTTTTTACGAAAGCAATATTTACAATTATAATGATAAAGACAAGTTGGTAGATGGTGTTAAAAGTGTGCAAAAAAGTACATCGTGGTTCGATAAAAGTTATTTTGAATTAGACGAAAATAAAAGTGTTATTCTCCGTCATATTAAATATGTAAATGCAAACCGAGAAACTGATTTAGATGTGATTTATTCTAATAAAGAAATTAACGATTCAATTGAGTTTATAGCACTTACCTGTGATGTTGATTATTTTAAATATCATAAATCTATTGAAAAATATGGCTATGGAGGAGCTGATGTTTTTACCGAACCTGTTATTGTTTATAGTAATGTAATTGGAGGTTTGGGTGTTTTTGGTGCTTATAATAGAGTAACACAAAATGTACTTATTAAATAAATTGAATGTTGTTGATTACTGTTTTTAATGAACTTAATTATAAGTTTTTTCATTTAAGACTTGAATTCAAGAAATATATTTATTTACAATAAATAATTGCAATATTTTTAGGGAAATTGATGTTGTATCTAAAACACTATAAATACGTTGTTTGTCGAAAATAAACAACTGTTAGTCAGTGAGTTGTTATCTTTATTATTGATTCTGCCCATTTCCATGTACAGATGACAATAATAAAAAAAATGATGTTATGTTTATAAGGTACACCTTCCACTTTGCATTAATAATTATGTTTGGTGCATTAATTTCTTCGTGTAGCGAAGAACCAAAAAAAACAGCACCACCTGTTTTAAAAATTCCAGTAGTAAATGTTAAGCAAATGGATTTTCCGGTTAAAGGAGAATTTGTAGGGCAGACCTTTGGACAAAAAGATATTCAGATACGGGCTCGTATTGATGGTTTTTTAGAAGGAATATATTTTAAAGAAGGTAAGGAAGTTAAAAAAGGTCAGCTTTTATATAAGATTGATTCTAAAACATTCAGAGCCAATGTAGCTACTGCAAAAAGTAAACTTGCAGCATCGCAAACATTGCTTACAAAAGCACGAAATGATTTAAACAGAATGACACCCCTTGCTGAACAAAATGCGGTAAGTCAAAGTCAGTTAGATCAATCAAGAGCAAGTTACAAAGGAGCCGAGTCGGGTGTAGCAGCTGCAAAGTCAGGTTTAAGAGTTGCCGAAATTCAATTGAGTTATGCCGAAATACATTCTCCAATTAATGGAGTTATAGGTATGACATTTGCACGTGTTGGAGATTATGTAGGTATGGCACCAAATCCTATTATATTAAATACGGTATCTCAGGTAGATAATGTGTTAGTTAAGTTTAGTATTCCTGAAGCTATGTATTTGAAGTATGCCAGAGCAAAAGGAAAAATTGATACTATGTCAGTGTCTCCTCAAAATCCAATTTTAGAGTTAATACTTTCTGATGGTTCGTTGTACGATCATACCGGAGAGATTGATTTAATTGATAATCAGGTTGATCCACGTACAGGTTCGGTACGTGCTCAGGCTCACTTTCCTAATCCCGATGGAATATTACGTCCAGGTTTATTTGCAAGAATACGTACTGTGTTAAGTGTTAAGAAAAATGCCTTGCTTGTGCCACAAACAAGTGTACAATTTATACAGGGTAAACCAAATGTTTTACTTGTTGATGCTGATAATAAAATAAAGTTTCAGCTTGTAGAAGTTGGAGAGCATTATAAGAATTTTTGGGAAATTGTTAGTGGAGTTAAATCAGGAGATAGGGTAGTATTAACTGGAGCTCAAAAATTGCGAACCGGAAGCGAAATATCTCCTATTGAAACTGAGTTTAAAATTAAAGATATTACATCTCCTTTAGATACTGTTAAAGCTAAAGTACAAGCTGATACAACAAAAGCTAATACAAAAGTTAATGCAAAATCGGATACAAAAGTTAATGAAAAAAAAATAAAAGATAAAAAATAGAATTACTATGGCAGAACAAGATGGAAACTTTTTTGTGAGTAGACCTATTGTGGCAATGGTAATTGCTATTATAATGGTTATAGTAGGAGTAATTGCAATGACGGGTTTGCCAATGGAGCAATATCCCGATATTACACCTCCCTCAGTACGTGTACGTACTTTTTATACCGGAGCTAGTGCGCTTACGGTAGAACAATCGGTAGCAACCCCGCTTGAGCAAGAGCTTAATGGTGTTGATAATATGCTTTACATGAAAAGTATAAATGCCGATAATGGATCGATGGTTATTGTTATTTCATTCGAGGTTGGATCGGACCCCGATATGAACAATGTACTTACTCAAAACGGAGTTAGTGCGGCAACATCTAAATTACCGGTTGAGGTTAAGCGTTTTGGTGTAATTGCCAAAAAAGCAATGAGTAACGTGGCAATGATTGTTGCACTTACCGATACTAGTGGACGTTATGATAAAACGTTTTTAGGAAACTATGGATTAATAAATATTAAAGATTATTTAGCACGTTTGCCTGGTGTAGGTAGGGTTGATGTAATGGGATCGAGTGATTATTCAATGCGTATTTGGGTTCGTCCCGATAAATTATCGCAAATGGGTATTTCGGTAACCGAAATTTCTGCAGCTATTCGTTCTCAAAACGTAACATCTCCGGGTGGTAAGTTTGGTGCCGAACCTGCTCCAAAAGGAAATGCTTTAACATATACAGTACGTTTACCAGACAGGCTTTCGAATAAAGAAGAATTCGAAAATATTGTTATTCGTACAAACCCTGATGGATCTCAAGTAAAAGTAAGAGATGTTGCTAGGGTAGAATTAGGTACCGTAATGTATTCGATGAATCCTAGTGTGAACGGAAAAGATGCGGCTATTATTGCTGTTTATCAAGCTCCGGGATCTAATACAGTTGCGTTAAGTAAAACTATAACAGATAAAATGGATGAGCTTCAAACTAACTTTCCTGAAGGAATGAAGTATGAAGTTACATTAGATGGTTCGGCTCCAGTTGTTGCTGGTATCGACGAAATTATAGAAACCCTTATTATTGCATTGTTACTTGTAATATTTGTAGTGTTTATTTTTATTCAAAATTGGAGGGCTACATTAATTCCAATACTTGCAATTCCGGTATCGTTAATTGCAACATTTGCATTGTTTCCGGTGTTCGGATTTTCTTTAAATGTACTTTCGTTATTAGGTTTAGTATTAGCAATAGGTATAGTTGTGGATGATGCCATAGTGGTGGTAGAAGCTGTGGAGGTAAATATGGCAAAAGGTATGAACCCCAAGGCAGCTACAATTCAAGCAATGAAAGAAGTTACAGCGCCAGTAATAGCAACTACTTTGGTATTGATGGCAGTGTTTATTCCTGTGGCTGGTATGCCCGGTATTACAGGTAAGTTGTATCAGCAATTTGCACTTACTATAGCTATTTCGGTATTCTTTTCGGCAATAAATGCATTGTCGCTTACTCCAGCTTTATCAGCATTGATATTAAAAGAGCATTCGCACGAAGAAAAGAAAAAAGTATTACTCGATAAATTATTCGATTGGTTCAATGTAAAGTTCGATAAATTTACTGGCTCGTATATGAATATGAGTAAAAAAATAGGTAAAAAATCTCCAAGAGCTTTTATTTTTATAATGATTGTTGCAGTTAGTATTTGGGCGGTTGGTAAAGCATTGCCAGGTGGATTTGTGCCAGGAGAGGATCAAGGTTATTTCTTTGTAAATATTCAACTTCCCGATGGGGCATCACTTCAGCGTACAACTAAAACGTGTAAAGATGTTGAGGCTATTTTAAATAAACACCCCGAAATTAAATTTGTTACAACAGCAGCGGGTATTAGTTTGTTGTCAACAACTAAATCAACAAACTCAGGATTTATGTTTGTTAAAATGGTTGATTGGGACGACAGAGAAATTACCGCAAAAGAATTATCAGCACAAGTTAATAAAGAGTTGTATATGGGTATAAACGATGCACAAGTGTTTTCGTTTCAACCACCTCCAATACCAGGTTTAGGTACCGGAGCAGGTTTCTCAATTATGATTCAAGATAGGGGAGGTAATACAGTAGAGTATTTGGCCGAAAATGCAAACAAGTTTATTGCAGCAGCAAATGCTCGTCCCGAAATTGCACGTGCATTTACAACTTTCCGTGCAGCAGTACCTCAAAAATACTTGAAGGTTAATAAAGAAAAAGCACTTAAAATGGGTGTTGATTTAAATGAGCTTTATTATACAGTTGGTGCATTTTTAGGAGGATCGTATGTAAATGACTTTAATAAATTTGGTAGATTATATAAAACATATATTCAGGCCGAACCAGAATATAGAATTGATGAATCGAAGTTAAGTTTGTTTTATATCAATAATAAAGAAGGTGCTAGTGTGCCATTAAAAACTTTAATTGATGTTGAGGATGTTAGTGGTCCGGAATATACAAACAGGTTTAACTTGTTAAGATCGGTAAAAGTAACAGGTGCACCATCTCCCGAATATACATCGAAAGAAGCAATGGATGCTTTAGAGGAAGTTGCAGCTGAGGTGTTGCCGGCTAATATGACTTATTCTTGGGCGGATATGTCGTATCAAGAAAAGAAAGCCGATTCTGGTACAGGGATATTCTTATTATCGTTAGTGTTTATTTTCTTGGTATTAGCAGCTCAATACGAAAGTTGGACATTGCCATTTACAATACTTTTAGGAACACCGTTTGCGGTTTTAGGAGCAATGACAGCATTGTTTGTAGCACGATTTTTCTCAAATAGTTTCGAGTTTAATGTTTATGCACAAATATCGTTGGTTATGTTAATAGCCATGGCAGCCAAAAATTCAATACTGATAATTGAGTATGCAAACGAGTTGTTTAAAGAAAAAGGATTGTCGTTGTACGATGCGGCAATGGAAGGTGCAAAATTACGTTTCCGACCAATTTTAATGACTGCATTTGCATTTATATTCGGAATATTTCCGTTGGTAGTTGCATCAGGAGCAGGAGCCGAAGCTCGTAAAGTAATGGGTATGGCATTGCTTGGAGGAATGGGTTTAGCAACGTTTTTAGGAGTATTTATTACGCCAGCATTATTTATTTTAATAGGAAAGACGTTTAAGTACGAAGAGAAAAGAGCTAAGGAATTAAAGGAAAAAGAATTAAAAGAAGAATAGGAAATTATAAGATGTAAATCGAACACAAAATCAACGTATAATTTGTTTGTTGTTCGGTTTACAAACTTATTGCTTTAAAAGTTTTTTTTAGAATGTGTATTTGATAATTAATAACTATTGTTAGATAATTATACAATTATTTTAAATCAATTTACTGTTGTAATAGTCTGTTTTTTTTTGTAGTAACACATTGTTTAT
>JAGLDK010000033.1 GCA_023145615.1 Ichthyobacteriaceae bacterium
AAAAATCCAGAACAATATTTATTAAAAATTGGTGGCACAATAAGAAAATTAAGTTTAGATGAACTTCCAAACTTAATAAATATATTGAGAGGTGAAATGGTTTTTGTAGGACCTAGACCTGCCTTGTACAATCAAGATGATTTGATGAAATTAAGAATAGATGCAGGTGTTGATAAATTAAAGCCAGGCTTAACAGGTTGGGCACAAATTAATGGAAGAGACGAAATTTCTTTAGAAGAAAAAGTAGCTTTAGAGAAAGAATATATGGAAAGAAAGTCTTTTAAATTTGATGTACAAATATTCTTTAAAACATTTGAAAGTGCATTCTTTAAAAAAGAAGGAGTTAGTCATTAAGACAAATATACAAAGCGTAACTCATACACAGATGCTAGATAAATCTAGATCACATAAATGATCTAGATTTATCTAGTGTTAAGCGTTTCTATAAAATTACACCAGCAGATACAAAAATAGTTAGAGCATGGTAGGTTCATAAAATTGAGTCTAAGTAGTTTTATAGTGTAAAAGGTAGTTTTGAAGTTGAAATTGTAAAATAAATGAAACTAGCATGATGAAATTTCAACTATTTTGTTCCACAGGGAATGTTTAAATTTTGTTTTGTGAACACTATCTGATAAAAATATATAATTATTTAATGAATATACTTTTTCTAACATTAGTTAAAATTAACTCTATTGAGGATAGAGGAATTTATCATGATCTACTTCGTAAATTCAGAGATGAAGGCCATAAAGTATTCATCGTGAACCCGGTTGAAAGAAGAGAAGGAAAGAATACTTATCTTATATCGGAAGTAGGTGTTAATATATTAAAAGTAAAAACTTTTAATATTCAGAAAACTAATATTATTGAAAAAGGCATAGGTACACTTGCTATAGAATATCAATATTTGAATGCAATTAAGAATTATTTCTCAGATGTTAACTTTGATTTAGTTTTGTATTCAACACCTCCAATAACTTTCACAAAAGTTATAAATTTCATAAAAAAGAGAGATAATGCAATTTCATATTTATTGCTTAAGGATATATTTCCTCAAAATGCTGTAGATATGAAAATGATGAAACAAGGAGGATTACTTCATAAATTCTTTGTAAAGAAAGAAAAGGATCTTTATGCTTCATCAAACCATATTGGTTGTATGTCGGAAGCTAACAGAGATTTTATTCTAAAACACAATCCTGAAATAAAAATAGAAAAAGTAGAAGTAAACCCAAATACTATTTCTCCAATTAAAATCGAAAAAACGGAGAAAGAAATAAATGATATTAGAAGTAAATACAATATTCCATTAAATAAAAAGGTATTTGTTTATGGTGGTAATTTAGGAAAGCCTCAAGGTGTAGGATTTTTGATGGAAACAATCGAGTCTATATCAGATCTTGATGCTCATTTTTTGGTAGTTGGTTCGGGTACAATGTTTCCAACCATTGAAAAATGGTTTAAAAACAACAAGCCTTTAAATGCTACACTATTAAATGGGTTACCTAAAGAAGACTATGATAATTTATTAAAAGCCTGTGATGTAGGATTAATATTTCTAAATAAAGATTTTTTAATTCCAAATTTTCCTTCAAGACTATTGTCATATCTTGAAATGGAGATTCCAGTTATAGCGGCTACAGATGTAAATACGGATATAGGTAAAGTAATTGAAGATAATAATTGTGGATACTGGGTTGAATCGGGAGATATATACAAGATGAAATTCGTAGTTTCAGAACTTATTTATGATGACAATTTGTATAATGAAATGAAAGATAATTCATTGAAATTATTAAAAGAAAAATATACAGTGGATATTTCTTATAACCTCATTTACTCAAAAGTATCACATCAGCCAACTACACACAAAACTTTGGAAAATTCGCCACAGTTGGAAGTAACTCATTGAGTTTATTAACATGATGAGAGCCAATGCTATAAAGTATATTTTCAATACAAAATAGAATTGTTATTAATAGACAAAGAACTGAGATACAGATTAATCAAGCCATTTAGGCAAATGATAGTTGATAGGTTTTAGCAGAAGTTTGTTTGGAATGAGTTGCTTAAAGAATATGTTAGGTTATTAGATGAAAATAATATAACATATTCTTTAAAGTTATAAATCACCATTAAATTATAAATGTACAAAAACTACCTAAGGTACATTCTAAACTTTATTTCCTTTGTGTTAAATCTGAAGTTAGTTTTCATGACAGTTGAGAAAGTGTGATGGGGTGAAAGTGTGTGGGGGAGATAGTTTTCGATAAATGGTTTCATCTGTTCTTGCATTTCCATTCTACTAATTTGCAAAAAAAAGGCGATGAAGTATATAACTTAGCCGTATGTTTTATCTAAAATGTAGTTGTAAAGATCTGTGTTTTATCTATTTATTTAAATAGATAATTAATCATTTTATATTACAAAATTTTATGAAAAAATATTTACTACTTATAATCTTATTGAATGTATTTACTCAAACAATATTTGCACAAACAAGGGTAGAGTATAAACAGTTAGATGCATTTGTTGAAAATACACCTAATAATGTAGAAGAGAGTATTGAAAGTTTGGCAAAGTATTTAGGACTGAAGGCTAAATCGGATATTGAAAAAACCAGAGCTATATATGTGTGGATAGCTAAAAATATAAGTTACGACGATTATGGTTATAATAATTCTGATTTGAGAGATTACAGTTTTTATGATGCCGAAAATGTACTAAAAAACAGAGTTGCTGTATGTGAGGGGTTTTCTAATTTGTTTGTTGCTTTAGGGTTAGAAATGGATTTGGAAGTTAAAAAGGTTGTTGGTTATTCAAAGGGAATTGGATTTATGCCTAATAACTATGTTCAAGAATCGGATCATGCTTGGAATGTTGTAAAAATAGATGATGAATGGAAAATATTCGACGCTACTTGGGGAGAGGGTAATGGCGAAATTGTAAGAGGTAAATTGGTATCAACAAAGCAATTTGATGAGCTGTGGTTTGATATAGATCCTTATTCTGCCATTTTTTCTCATTTGCCCGAAGTTTTAGAATATGCTAATATTAAAGAACAACTTACAGTTAACAAATATTATAATCTACAGAATGTTGATTATGGTTTTTTCAAACTTGGATTTGATTCAGAAAAAACATTTAAGAAAGCTTTAAATAATTCTGAATTACAGTTTGTAGAATCATACGATTTTGCTTTTGAAGCAAAGGTTGTTAAGGCACCATTTGAGAAAATTCTTCGTAATAATAAAAAATATAAATTTCAGTTATATATTCCAAAAGCCAAACAGGTTGCAATAATTGATTCAAAAGGGAATTTTACTGAACTTAAAAAGAATAAAAAATCTGTTTTTTATCTAAATTATATTCCTAAAAACATAGATGCTTTTGAAATAGGAGTTAATTTAAAGGGTAATAGATACTCTACTATACTTAAGTATAAAGTTAAAAGATAATGTTTTTAAAGCTTTGTAATAATTAAAATAAGATATGCTTTGAATGTATATTAACTTTATTGTTACTCATAAATAAAATAAAACATAAAAAAAGGAGATAAGTTTTTAAGCTTATCTCCTTTTTTATAACAATAATAACAACTTAACTCCTTGTATTAAGCAGTAGCAACCTTTGATGATTGGTGTTCGGCTCTAAGTAAATCATTAACCGTTTTTACTGGGTTGAATGTTAAACTTGGTACCTGTACAAAAATTGTATTCCAATCGGCCATAGCACCGTTCCATAAACCTGGACGCTCTAAAGCTTTAAGATCTCTACCGTTCTTTGATTTTTCAGAAATAAATCCTGTGTTTTTATCAATAAATTTACTTAAATCGAATGATTTACCCATCCAATTTTTAGTATTACAAACTATATCAACAGGGTTAAAGTGTGTTGATTGTTTTAGTTTAGCAACCTGATCGGCATCAGCCATATCAATTTGTGCACTTTCAACAATTTGTAACGTCTCCATACCTTTAGTATCTTTAATCCAGAATGGTCCACCACCTGGCTCGCCTTCGTTCTTAACCATACCACATACTCTAACCGGACGGTCAAGTACACTTTGCATATATGTAGCTTTTTCTTTTAAACTTAAAGAGTAAAAAGACTCTGGAAGTTTAATTGAAAGTTTGTTTTTGAAGAATTTATCAACCGACTCAATTGTTAGCTCAGTATAATCTCCCGATGCAAAACGATTTTGGTAGTTGTTAATTACTTCAGTAGCTGCTAACAAAACACCTCCTAAAACTCTTTTACTTTTTACAGTAACATCTTTAATATGATCAGGAACAACATTATCAATATTCTTAATGAAGATCATATCTGCATCAATAGTATCAAGATTGTTTATTAAAGCTCCGTGTCCACCTGGTCTGAATAAAATGTCTCCATCTTCTTCAAAAGGCTCGTTGTTCATATCAACTGCAATAGTATCGGTAGATTCTAACTGGTAGCTATATTCAACATTATAAACTACGTTAAATACTTTTTGATACTTAGCAATTTTAGACTCAACTAACTCTTCAAACCACTGTCTGTGATCTTCCGAAATTGTAAAGTGTATGTTTACTTTTCTATTAGCACCTGTTGCATATCTAGCACCTTCAACTAAATGCTCTGCTACTGCAGTACGGTATTTAGTATAGTAAAAGTGGAATGCCAAAATACCTTTTGGTTTGTTTCCGTAGTTTAAACCTTTTTCGGTAAGTAAGTAATCTAATAAAGTTACTTTCTTTTCGTTTTCGTTTTGCTCATCAAAATTAACTCCAGCATCTTTAATTACCTGAATTAATTCTTTGTAAAAAGCAAAGTTTTCAACTTTACAGAAAAATTCTTTTACACTTTTAAGTTTATTCTCTTCAATAAATTTTGCAAAATCATCGTTTTTTGCATCAAATTTACCAAAGAAAGTAAAAAGATCTTTAAACATACGAGATGCCGCACCCGAAGCAGGTACAAACTTTGTAATGTTTAAATCATTTTTACTATTTGTATATAAATCATAAAAATAATCCTCTTCTTCTCCATCAACAACCAAAATACCATCACCTTTTACAGCAGGTCTATCAAGTTGTGCAAATGGAAACCCATTTTTAAAATTATTTATTTGCTCTTCAATCTCCGTTTTACTAATTCCTTTTAAGTCAATTAGTTTTAAATCTTTTTCTTTAAGCATGGTTATTGTGGTTGTTATGAGTAATGATTATTTTTTGTGTGTTTTTTCGGTTGCTAAATTATAAGCTCTTTCGTAATAGCTAAATAATTTTTCCCAGTCGAAATGATCCGAGAATCTTTCGGCTCTGTTACGTTGATTAATTCTGTCGAATGGAGTAGATGATACGAAATCGTAAAGCATTTCAGCCATTTGGTCAGCACTTTCGTGGTAACTTTTAAAGATACGGTCAATTACCTGAATACCATCGTCTTTACTACCATTAGTCTCGTTGAAAACATAATCTCCAAAACCAGCTAAGTTAGATGTTAAAGCAGGTATTGCACTTGCTAAAGCTTCTAATGGAGTATAACCCCATGGCTCGTAATAACTAGGAAAAACACCTAAATGACAACCTCTAATAAACTGATCGTAATCCATACCAAATAATGGGTTCGATTCAGAAATAAAATCAGGATGATATATGATTTTTACTCTATCTTCTTTTTTGTTTATTAAGTCCGAAGTTCTTAAGAAATCAAGTACTTCATCGTCAGAATCATCTACCAAGTTATGAGTTACAACAGGAGGTAATCTATCCGATTTCCAAGTGTTTAAAGCTCTACGGTATCTAAGTTTCCAATAATCATCAACTAAATCATTAAGTTCAGGTAATTTTGGATTTTCAGGATTAGATGCAGCCTCAATAAATAATTTTTTCTTGATGTCGTTTGCAATAGAATCAACACCTTTCGATAATTCTTCCATTACCCCTCTCGATTGTAAAACATCAGGGTTAATTGAGTGTTGTGGACGTTTACTAATAATAAACAATACCACAGTTTTATCACTTCCCGATTCTTTAAGCATATGGTTTAATCTAGCCATTGCTTCAAGAGTAAGGTCGTAACCTTTGTTTTTATATTCATATCTACCCGATGTAAATAAGTAAATAGTTTTACTTAAATCGAAAGAATAGTTATGGAAAAAATGACCCATTGTAAAACGGTGTATCTTTTCTTTTGATTCGGTATGTAAAGTTTCAATTTTATGTGTAGCCTTGAATCTTTCAATATTTAAACCGTTTGGTAAAATAGAATCAGGAGTACGACCTAATAAATGAGTACACTCACGTCCTGTAATGCTACTTACTGTTGTTAAAATATCGCAATTCTGAGCAGCAATTCTTTCAAAGCTTACTTGTGGTAAGATGTTGAAATGAGAAGCTTCTTTATGCCAATCGTAGAATGGTAAGTGTTGATAAAAACCACTATCATTCATTGCTAAATATCTACCTAATATAGTTGCGTGAGTTGTAAAAATCACTTTATATGGTAGGTTAGCATTTTTTAGTTCCGATAAATGAGAAACAGCCATCCATTCATGATAATGAATAATCATGTCTTGTTTTTCCCATTCTTGGTATTCTGCCACTTTCTTAAAGAAAACATCAGTAAGTTCTCCAAAAGCAACTACATCATCAAATAACTCATCAGCATAATCAAGGTTGATACCGTAATTGTTCGATATTTTACCTTTAATTTCATTAAGTTGGTGCTTAATGCTGTTTGGGTTAAAAAGTATAGCGGTTGGTCTACCCGAAATAAGCCAAGTACCATAATGTACTTCTAATCCTAAATCCCACATGTATTTTACAGCTTTCCCAATAGGAGAGTCTGGTAATTCAACGTGTTCGAATTCTGCTTCTGCTTTATCAGCAAAATACGGACCAACTACTGCGTAGTTTGCTCCATATCTCTTTGTAGCTGCTGGTGCTTTCGATCGGATTACAGTATAAATCCCACCAAGTTTGTTACAAGCTTCCCATGCTGCTTCAAATAAAAATGTTGTTTTATTATTTTGCATTTAATTTGAGTAAGTGTGTTATTGTTATTTTGTAGTGGCAATTTAATTATTAAGTTGAGACTTAAAACATCTTGCTTAAAACAATAACGTATTTTTACAATACTAAAAAATACGATAAAATGCAGTGTAAATCAGATAGATGGCATTGTAGTGTGTGAAAAAATTGTAGTAGTTGTAAGTGTAGTTGTACGAAACAACTCACATTGCTTTGAATTTGCTATTTGTTATTCCATTTTTTTTAACTATTTTATATAAGTACTAATAGCCTTAATTGACTTGCTAAGCCTACTATTTAGGCTTCCGTTTATAATTTTATAATTAACGTTGAAATCTATTAATTTGTTTTCCAAATTTTGGAAAACCTTTAATCTTTGATTTGGTTTATCGCGTAAAGGGTCGGGTTCCCAAGCAACATCAGGATATAAAAGCAAGTATAAATGGGCTTTATTATTATTGATGTAATTAATTATTTCGGGTTGATGCTTAGCATAATACAAATCAGAATAGATTAATGTTTGTATGGCATCGGTATCGCAAAACATTATTTTGTTTGCTTTTTTTATTTGCTTTTTTTCAAGGTTTAATTGTCCTTCAATAATTTTAATATTGTCGGTATACACAAGCTCTTTATTATTTGCATATACTTGGGTAGCAAATTCTCTTAAAAATTCATCTACCCAAACTGTATTGTAATTAGTTGCAAGAAGTTTTGCTAAAGTGCTTTTACCCGACGATTCTGCACCAAGTATAACTACCTTAGTAACAGTTCTCTTGGTTTGTTTAAATTCTTTTTCCATTTTATATATCCTGCCACTGCAAGTGCTGTAAATACTAAATACTGAAACGATGTAATTGTTAATCCTTTGTAAATATAAAGCGGAACAGTAATGGCATTTCCAATAATCCAAAACACCCAATTATCTATTGTTTTTTTAGCCATTAGCCACATAGCCACAAAAAATATTGAAGTAGTAAAAGCATCAATATAAGGAACTGTACTAGTTGTGTGGTTTGCTAAAATGTAAGAAACTACTATAAAAGTAACCACTAGCAAAATTGCAGAAATTAGTTTTTCTTTTCTTGTTGAATTTCTAATTGGCAAATAATGTGTATCGTCTAATTTACGAGTCCATATATACCAACCGTAGATTCCCATAACAACATAATAAATATTAATCCACATATCGCCAAATAATCCAGCATAGTATAGTATGTAAACATATATTGATGTATTAACTAATCCGGTTGGAAATACCAATATATTTTCTCTCATTGAAAATACAACACTAACTAAGCCAAATAAAGTTGCAGCTGCTTCTAAAACAATATCGAAAGTTGTGTAATATTGATACTGACTAAATATTAAATTCCAAAACTCAGTCATTAATCTCTGTAATAATTTCCTCCAACTATTTTTAAAACAAACACTGCGTTTTCATCGTCAAGCAACGACTCTTCCATATTATCGGTAATCCAATTCATAACCTCTTTATAATCTCCAAATATAGATGTACTCATGTTGTTTCTTTTAACCTTAAACTTACTCTGAGCATCTATTTTATTAATAAATTGTTTAATAGGTTTCTTAAATTCTTCTTTCAAAGGATATAAACTTATATCTACCGATACTTCCATCTTTTTTGTTTTAAGTGAACTAACTATCTTTATTAAATAACAAGTTCCGATTTTATTGGCAAAAGGCCATGTTTAATTTATTTAAGGGTAATGCGTTTAGTTTGATAATAAACAGGTATTTACTGCCGTTTAATTAAGTTGTTGTTTCGAATAGTAATAAAAAAAACTAACTGAGTTTATTAGTTTAATTTAAGTATGATAAAAAATGAATAATACATTTATGTACAACAACAACAACAACAACAACAACGTGTTTACACTTTCATCAATTCATTTAAAAAATCTTCATTTTTTTCAATAGCTGTTCCAATAACAACCAAATCGGCACCTGCTTTGTATGCATTATTTAGTTTTTCAATGGTGTTTATACCACCTCCAACTATAATAGGTATGTTTATGTTGTTTTTTACTGCTGATATAGTGTTTTCAGGTACCTCGTATTTTGCACCGCTTCCTGCTTCTAAATAACATATTTTATGACCTATCATTTCTCCTGCAATTGCTGTTGCAACGGCAATGTCTTTTTTATTTCTAGGTATGGGAGTTGTGTTACTTATATACGAAACCGATGTTTGTGTACCGCTATCAATTAAAATATAGCTTGTTGAAATAATTTCTAAATTACTATGTTTTAATATTGGTGCTGCTACTACATGACTACCAATTAGGTATTCGGGGTTTCTGCCCGATATTAACGACAGAAGTAAAATACCATCGGCACTATTTGAAATTTGATTAGTATTGCCTGGAAAAATAACCACCGGAATATTGGTAAGTTGTTTTATTTCGGAAATAACTTCATCAATTTTATTGTTACTAACCAAGCTTCCGCCAACAAATATAAAGCTGAAGTTAACTTTGTTAACTTTTTGCATTAAGCTATCCATTTTGCCAAGTTCTTGTTTGTCAGGATCTATTAATATTGCAAGTTGCTTTTTGTTGTCGTTTTTAAACTGCTTTATTTTTTCGAGTATATTTTTCAATTGTAAATAAATTTTTGCTAAAGTAGTTAAATCTACTATAAGTTTACAACCAAATTAATTGGATAAATAAATTTGAAATTAGAGTCTAAATTGATGAGGATTTGAGGTTGTTAGATGGTTGGTTTTGTTGATTCTGGTCAACTCTTATAAATTATAATCTGCTATTTTTATTTAAAAAACAATTACTCCATTATATATACCATTATGTTATCTTCTATATTATTTTCTGAAATGTTGTTTTTTAAAATTATAATGGCACCGTGTAGTTTTATCTTCTGATTATCGAATATAATTTCGGATTCAATCACCGAGTTTTCTAAATCAATTTTTGTAACATTTAAGTTTTTTCTGAAATCAATATTTTGTTTACTACACCATTTAAACATAGCCTCTTTGGCATTCCAAATAATGGTTAAGGTTTGTAATAAAGTTGTATCGAACTTCTTTTTTTCTTCTTCATTAATAAATTTATGAGCTATTTTAAAAATCTGATTTCGTTGTAATTCAATATCAATACCAACTTTTTTATCGCCTAAAATTATAGCAACATAATTTTTACTATGACTTATTGATATAAAAGCGTTTTTTAAAAAAGGTGCTCCATTTTGCTTATATTTTAAATCTGAATCGTTGTAACCTGCTTTTTTGAGTAAAAATCGAGTGTTTAAAAATTCTAATTTTCTTTTATCCGAAGAAAAAGAATTCAAACGTATTTTACTTTCATCAGATAAAACAATAGAATTATAAAGCATGTTTAAATCTGTAATTATTTCGATATAAAATAATTTGGTTGACGAATTAACTATAATTTCTCTTAAATCAATCATTGTGTTAATATTAGTTTGAATATTATTTTATACTTTTAAAGTAGTTGATGTAATTTAAATAGAAACTACACCAAAATTACAAACATTATTTATGCTGATAAATAACCAAGCATAGATACTAAACAAATTTATAATGGAAAGCGAAGTTAAACCTTATTTAAAATTTAAAGTAAAAGATATTTCATTAGCACGATGGGGTAGGGAAGAAATAAAACTTGCGGAAGCAGAAATGCCCGGATTAATGTCGTTGAGAGAAGAGTATGGAGAATCGAAACCATTAAAAGGATCTCGTATTGCGGGGTGTTTGCACATGACAATTCAAACTGCTGTGTTAATTGAAACACTTAAGGCTTTAGGTGCTGATGTAACGTGGAGTTCGTGCAATATTTTTTCAACACAAGATCATGCAGCTGCTGCAATTGCCGAAACAGGTGTTCAGGTTTATGCTTGGAAAGGTATGACCGACGATGAGTTTAGTTGGGCTATTGAGCAAACATTGTTTTTTGGAGAAGAAAAAAAGCCTCTGAATTTAATACTCGATGATGGAGGAGATTTAACAAACATGGTTTTAGATGAGTATCCTGAATTAGTAAGTGGAATAAAAGGACTTTCGGAAGAAACTACTACGGGAGTACATAGGCTTTACGAAAGAGAGGTTAAAAATACTTTGCCAATTCCGGCAATTAATGTTAACGATTCGGTTACAAAATCTAAATTCGATAATAAATACGGAAGCAGAGAGTCGGCAGTTGATGGAATAAGACGTGCTACCGATTTAATGATTGCCGGAAAGGTTGTTGTTGTAGCTGGTTTTGGAGATGTTGGTAAGGGAACTGCGGAATCTTTTAGAGGTGCTGGAGCACGAATTATTGTTACCGAAATTGATCCTATTTGTGCTTTGCAAGCCGCAATGGAAGGTTTTGAGGTACGTAAAATGGAAAATGCTATTGTTGATGCCGATATAGTTGTTACTGCTACGGGTAACAAAAATATTTTAACTCAAAAAGAGTTTTATGCTATGAAGGATAAGTGCGTGGTGGCTAATATTGGGCACTTCGACAACGAAATTGACATGGCTTGGCTAAACGAAAATTACGGAAACACAAAGGTTATTATTAAACCTCAGGTTGATAAATACGAATTAAGAGGCAAGGAAATACTTGTGCTTGCCGAAGGACGACTTGTGAATTTAGGTTGTGCAACTGGGCATCCATCTTTTGTTATGTCTAATTCGTTTACCAATCAAACTTTGGCACAAATGGAGTTGTGGAATAATTCGGATAAATATGAAAACCGTGTTTACACTTTGCCAAAACATTTAGACGAGAAAGTTGCACGTTTGCATTTGGCAAAATTAGGAGTTGAACTTGAGGTGCTTACCGATGAGCAATCGGATTATATTGGAATTAAAAAAGAAGGACCTTATAAAACCGATCTTTATAGATATTAATTTTTGGTATTTGATTGCTTGTGTATATAAATTTAAGATAATGATGATTTATAGGTGCTAGATAATTAACCATTGACAATTAAAAATTAACCATTACATAATATTTAACTTAGATTCAATTAAAAAATAGCTCAGCCTTAAAAAGCAGGGCTATTTTTTGTTGTAGATTAATTTGATATTTAATTTTACAATTATTATGGCAGTAATGTTTATTTTAAAAATACTGTTTTCAACAAAATTTAGTAGGTTAACCACTTCAATATATTTGAGTTGTTTATTGAAAACATAAAATAATTAAAAGCTTTGTTGTTATAAAAATAAAACTACTTTTGTCGCAAATCTCATAAGGGGTGCTTTTGTTAAAACAAGGCTGAGATCACACCCATTGAACCTGATCGGGTAATGCTGATAAGGGAAATACCATTTTTTCATTTAAATTTTACTAACAAATTCAATTTGTTACCCCTTCTTTTGAATGAAAAAAAACAAATATGAATACATTTTTACTATCTTTTAATATTAGGGTTGCCTTAATATTAGTCTTTTCTTTTTTTCAAATTTCAAACATTTTTTCTCAAAACACACTTTCGGGTATTGTTGTTGATAAAGCTAATAATCCTATTAATGGAGCTAGCATTGTTGTTAAACAATTAAATAAAGGAAGTGTGTCGGGTGCTAACGGAAACTTTAAAATTACTGATTTAGCAAGCAAAACTTACACCGTAATTGTATCGTTTATTGGCTACGAAACCTTAAAAGAAGAAGTTTCGGTTTTAAAAAACTCTACACAAACTTTTACATTACTTACAAATTCAATTCTTGCCAAAGAGGTAGTGGTTACTTCAACCCGAGTATCAAAAAAAACTCCTATTTCTTATTCCGAAATTAATAAAAAGGAAATTGAAGACCGTAACTTAGGTCAGGATTTGCCAATTTTAATGAGTTATATGCCATCGGTAGTTACCACGTCGGATGCAGGTGCAGGTGTTGGATATACTGGCATTAGAGTGCGAGGAAGTGATGCACAGCGTGTAAATGTAACAGTTAACGGAATTCCATTAAACGATAGTGAGTCGAGTGGTGTTTTTTGGGTTAATATGCCCGATTTTGCATCGTCGGTTGAGGATATTCAGCTTCAGCGTGGAGTTGGAACATCAACAAACGGATCGGCATCGTTCGGAGCAAGTTTAAATATTAAAACTAACGATGTTGTGTTAAAACCATCGGCAGAAGTGAATGTTTCGTCAGGATCGTTTAATACAAACAAAATTATGGGAATGTTTTCTACCGGGAAATTTGCCAATAATTGGGAGTTTAATGGTAGAATTTCTAAAATAAACTCTGACGGATATATTGATAGAGCAAAATCAGATTTATCATCTTATTATTTTTCAGGTTCGTTTTCTAGCGGAAATACTTTTATAAAAGCTCTTTCGTTTGGAGGTAAAGAAGTTACTTATCAATCGTGGAACGGTGCATCGGCATACGATATTGAAACTTATGGCCGAACTTTTAATTCGGCTGGAGCTAAATACGATGAAAGTTGGAATGTAATTGGATACTACGATAATGAGGTTGATAATTATAAACAAGATCATAATCAACTGCACATTACTCAGGTGTTTAGCAATAATGTTTCGGCAAATATATCGTTGCACTACACAAAAGGACAGGGGTATTACGAGCAATATAAGCAAGGTGCTGAGTTTAAAAAGTACGGTATGCAAAATGTTGTTATCGGAAACGAAACCATTGAAACTACCAATTTAATTAGACGTAAATGGTTGGATAATGATTTTTATGGTGCAATTGCAAACTTTCAGTATAATACACAAAACTTAAATGTTGTTGTTGGAGGTGGTGCAAATAAATATATTGGAGATCATTTTGGTAATGTTATTTGGGCACAGTATGCCTCTAATTCAGAAATAAAACACGAGTATTATAATAATACAGGAACAAAAATTGATGCTAACTTATTTGCTAAAGCAACTTATAGTTTTAATAATGGATTGAATGTTTTTGCTGATGTTCAGGGTAGATTTATTAATTATAAAATGACGGATAAAGCAGATTGGTATAAAATGAATGATGAGTTTAATTTTTTCAACCCAAAAGCAGGTTTGAGTTATGAGTTTAACAACCAAAACATAATTTTTGCATCATATTCAATTGCTCATAAAGAGCCAAATCGTACCGATTACGAATCGGCAATTGATAATAGTACTGCAATGCCGAAAGAAGAAAAGTTGCAAGATGTTGAGGTTGGATACCGTTTAAACTCTGATAAAATATCGTTTAACACCAATTTTTATTACATGTATTATACAAATCAGTTGGTGCTTACAGGCGAACTAGATGATGTTGGAAATACTATACGTAAAAATAGTGGAAAAAGTTACCGTAGCGGAATTGAGTTAGATCTTAATTATACTCCGGTTAGTTGGTTTGCTTGGCGTCCGAATTTTACATTCTCTCAAAATAAAAATATTGGATTTAATACTACCGAAAACGATAAAATAGAAAATTTAGGAGATACTAAAATTTCGTACTCTCCCGAAATAGTTGCTACAAATATGTTTGTAGTAAAACCTGTTAAAGGATTGTATTTAAATGTTATTTCGAAATACGTAGGCAAGCAGTTTATGACAAATACCGAAGCCGAAGAATCGGAGCTTGACGCATATTTTGTAACCGATTTTAATGCAACCTATAAAGTGCCTAAGTTTTCGGAAACCGTAAATTTAGAGGCAAACTTACTTTTAAATAATGTTTTAAATGCGGAATATGCTTCTAACGGATATATGTGGGGTAAAACTGCATACTATTATCCGCAAGCAGGTTTTAATTTTTTGGTAGGTCTGAAGCTTAAAATAATGTAATTTTTAAAATGAAATTGCATAAATCAAAATAAAAACAAAACGCCCAAAACGATATACTGTTTTGGGCGTTTTGTTTTTATAAACGATAGTAGTATTGATTATTAATTTCAGTCAATTAATCTTTATTTTCGTTTTCTTCTTCTTTCTCTTCTTTTTTAAGCAATCCAATTTCTTCTCCAAAGTGTTTAGTAAAATCTCTTAACTCGTCAGCCATTTTTTGCTCACTTGTAGCTCGTTCTAAAGTATCGGCCATTGAGTGTAATGTTTGATGAAAGAATTTTTTCATTTCATCGAGCTCCATTTCTTTTGTCCATAAATCAATACGGAAAGTTTCGTTTTCTTTCTCGTCCCAAACCGAAAGTAACATTGCCTTAGCACTTGCATCAACAATTCCACCATCTTTAGCCGACCAAGTTATTTTTTCTGGAATTTTGTTTTCGTCTAATTCAATTTCTAGGTTTATTACCGATTTATTATCGCTCATATCTTTTATTAGTTATCTTAATTGTTGTTTGTAAAATTTAGCAACGTGCAATTAACAAAAATATATTATTATACTTTAAGTATATGTTTCATTAATTCTTATACTGTAATTGTAATAAATTATGGTGGATTATTTATTACCCTCAGTTTTTCGATATATTGACCTTGGATAATCCAAAATTTTCACATCTTTTAGTTCCAGTTTTTTAATAGTATCTTTAGCAATCCACTGTGCCGATTTACTATCAAATTTAAGTATTTCATTAGCAGTATAAATTGCCTTTTTATTTAAATCAATATTACGCTTTCCAATACTTCTTAAAGCCCAGTTTACTGCTTTTTTTACATACAGTCTATCATCGTTAGCTGCTTGTTTTATTATGGGTAAAAACTGCAAAAACAATTCATTATCCGATTTTTTATCTGCCATGCAATAGGAAGCTAAAGTTGCAAATCCAGCTCTTTTTTCAAATTCCGATTCTCTTTTTGTCCACTCTAATATTTTGGCAAGTGCAAAATCACTTTTCGAAAATAATCCCATACTAAAGCTGTCGCAA
Source organism: Ichthyobacteriaceae bacterium (assembly GCA_023145615.1). Lineage (GTDB taxonomy): Bacteria > Bacteroidota > Bacteroidia > Flavobacteriales > JADGDT01 > JADGDT01. The sequence continues at coordinate 15,842 of JAGLDK010000033.1, forward strand.
ATTTCCCAATTCTCGAAAGTTTTAACCCACACTTCCATAAGTTCCTCCGTAACATCTTTGGGCTTAAATATTTTACTGCATAATATTCGGCCTTCGTATATATTACTGTTAAAAAGCTGAATAGCAAGTTGGTTATCTTGTCCAATATTTTTGGCTAATATTTTCAAATCTTTATGATAAATGCCTAAAGAGTTAACCGATTTTATTCCGAACTTTTGTTCTTTGTAAATCACCTTATCATCATTTTTTAAATCGTAAAGGGTTTCTATTATTTCGGAATATTCCATTTAAGTATTGGTTTTAAAAGTTGAATTAAATGCGTGAGTAATCAATAATATTATTCTTTTATAGCCATAGTTTTTAAATCAATTACATTGTACGATGAATTTCCATCTTTAATAAGTTTAAACTCATTTTTCAGGCTTGATATTAGCAAACTACTTGTTTTGTATCCGTACTTTTTAGCACTAAAACTTGAGTCTGCTACTTTAATAGTTTTTATTAAAGTACCCAACGAAACCTTATCGTCTAATAAAATTAATTTTCGGTAAATATTTCTTATTTGCTTAATACTTGGTTGTTTTTTATTAGATATGTTATTTTGTTGGATATGTTTTTTATTTTGTATAGGTTTCTGTATTCCTATTTTTGGTTTAAATTCATCAGAATAAATAAACAAATCGCAGGTGTTTGTAAATACAATAGGAGTATGATGTTTGCCAACCCCAATTACAAACTTTCCATTCTCTTTTATTTTCGAAGCTAAGCCTGTAAAATCACTATCGCTCGATACAATACAAAAACCATCAATATTTCCGGTGTAGAGTATTTCCATTGCATCAATAATTAAAATAATATCGGTAGCATTTTTGCCTTTTACATAAGCAAATTTCTGAATTGGTTTTAAGGCATGTTCCTGAATTTGATTAGCCCACGATACAGATTGAGGCCTCGACCAATCGTCGTAAACCCTCTTAATTGTTATGTGTCCGTGGGTTGATACTATATCAATAATGTTTTTAATGTTTGTTGCCTGCGCATTATCTCCGTCAATAAGTAATGCAATTTTATTGTTCTTTAAATCCATAGTAATAAGTGTAGGTATTTAAATAATTGGTATAATTTAAGATATTAAAATATAGAGATATATTTATTAATAGTCCGTTATTTTTTTACGTAAAACACTGTATGTTAGTAGTAATAAATAGTATAAAAAAACCAATAACATATTTAATGTTTTATATTATTGAGTTTAGATTGTTAAAATGATAATTTAACTAAGTGTTGCGTTTATTAGTTGAATTTAAGAAATATAAGTATTGATAAGTTTGTTAATACAGTAAAGTATTTATTAATAATAAGTTAAGTGTTGGTTTTAATCTTGTGTTTTATGCAGAAGGTCGATTGTGTATAAGTATGTGTTAATGAAATGATTAACTTAGTTTAGTTTATAAAAAAAATATATACTATGAGATTAAAATATACATTTATTGCAATGTTAATGTTTAGTGTTAGCATTTTTGCACAGGAAAAAACCGATTCTATAAAATCGGATGCTCCACGTAAAGGAAAGGTGTACTTTGCACCTATGCCAGTAATTGCTGTAAACCCAACTTTTGGTGTTTTATATGGATTAGCATTTTCTACAAATGCATTTTTAGGCGATCCAGAAACCACCAGAATGTCAACATCTTTAGGTTCGGTAACATACTCTACCAAAAAACAATTAATGTTTACTTTTAAAACTAATGTTTATACTCCAAACGAAGATTGGATATTAATGGGCGACTGGAGATATTTCGATACATCGCAACCAACTTTCGGATTAGGTACAGGTCCACAATCGGCTAAGTTAGCAGGTGCTGGTTCTCTTGAATATGAAGGGAAACCAACATCAGTAATAGATGATGCGCAAATGATGGAGTTTAAATATTTGCGTTTTCATGAGTCTTTCCTGAAAAAAATCAGAACAAATTTTTACATAGGTGCGGGGTATCATTTCGATTGGCATTTCGATATTAAAGATAATTTATTAGATTTAACCCCCGAAGATAAATCGAATCCTGTAATAACAAGTCATTATGCTCATTCAAAAGCAATTGATATTGATGACAAGGAATACATTCTTTCAGGTTTGTCGTTAAACGTGCTTTACGATAGTAGAGATAATGCTGCAACACCTTATAAAGGACAATATGCGTTGGCTACATACAGGGTTAATCCAACATTTTTAGGAAGTACAAAAGGCTCATCTACACTTTGGGTAGAATACAGAAAGTATATAAGTATGTCTAAAACAAAGCCTCAGAATTTAATAGGTTTTTGGACTTATGGAAGTTTTCAAACATCAGGAGATTTACCATATTTAGATTTGCCAGCTTTGGGTTGGGATCAATTTGGTAGATCAGGAAGAGCTTACACTCAAGGACGTTTTAGAGGAAATAATGTAATGTATGCCGAAGTTGAATATCGTTTTAGATTAGCAGGGTTAAAGAAAAATCCTGACTTTTTTGGAGCTGTAGTTTTTGCAAATGCAACAACTGCTAGCCGTAAAGAATATTCATATGGAGGTAATAAATACGAAGGTGTTAATATGTTTGAATATGTAGAACCTGCTGCTGGTTTAGGTTTTAGATTTATGATAAACGCAGTAACCCGAACAAATTTAACACTTGATTATGCATGGGGGCGTTACGGATCTCAGGGTATTTTTCTAAGTTTTAACGAATCGTTTTAATTAGAATACTCCGTTTAATTATCTATTAAATAGTGTGTTGTGGTAAAAGTAGCTGACTATTTAACTATTTGTTATGTAAATTAAAAAAAGCCAAACATTATATGATGTTTGGCTTTTTTTGATTTATAAGTAGGGTTAACCATTTACAATTAACCATTAATTATTACAGTTATTTCAACTCATCAAACGAAATATCTAAAACATCAAAATCTTTAGCTTTAAAATAACTGTAATGCCACCATTCGTCAACGTAATCTAAAAAACCGTGTTTATACATTATTTCTTTAAGCATATTGCGGTTTATTATTGCTTGTTTGGGTAAATCAGTACATAAATGAGATGCTCTTTTAGTAAACTCATCAAAAGGAGTAGGCATCTGCAATTCTTTACCTGTTTTTAAGTTTATTAGAGTTAAATCAACGGCTCCACCACGATTGTGTATCGATCCGGTTCGTGGCGATGCAACAAAAGTTTTATCTTCGTAAACATTATAAAACTTCACAGTAGCTCGGTACGGACGATAAGCATCTAAAATTTTCAAACCCAAACCCTGTATGTTTAATTCTTCTTCAACTTTTAAAAGAGCATAAGCAACCGGTTTTCTTAAATAAGCTTTTGGTGCCGAATAAATAATCTCTCCTGTAAAATTATTAGGTGTTGCATAAACAATATCTAACGCAATGTTTTCAATAATATTTTCTAAATCAACAAGCTTGTTATTTGGGTTTTCTTTTACCTGTGCATTGTAAGTTTCAATGTTCGAAACTACTTTTAATCCGTATTTGTTTATTTGCTGAGCGTTAACATTTACAGATAAAGCAATTGCAATAAACAATAATTTAAGTATGTTTTTCATGTTGGCAAGTTTAGTTGAAATTTGTGCAAAATCAGAATAAAAAGAGAAGTATTATTGATCAATTCCACTCATTCCATCTACCGAATATTTTGCGTTATAACCTTCTGATAATAAATATAGCATAGCCATAATTGCACGATCTCTTGTTCGGCAAATTGTAATAATTAGTTTGCTTTTATCAAGGTTATTTAAATTGTTAGGTAGTTCGGATAGTGGAATATTTGTGGCAAAAGGCGAATTGTAAAAATCATATTCATCTTTAAACCTAACATCAACAAGTATAGCTTTGTTTGCTTTAAGTAACTTTTTAAGTTCATCAATTTTAACTTTGTTGCTATCTTTAGTTTCGGCATTAAAATTAAGAACGAAGTTTTTTAAATCTGTTTTATTTTCCATTGTATTTATGGTGTAAGTATTTAGTAGTAAAGGTAGTTTAAACTTATAGCGTTTTCGGTAACATATTGTATTCAGTAATTAATCAAAATAAATTACATTTGTCAACTTATATCGATAAATACTTAAACGGTTAATAAATTTTAATTGGTACTATATAATTAACCATTATTTATATGTTGATATTTAAAATTTAACTATTAATATGATAATAGGTAGTTGCACTAATTAAAATGTGTTGTAAATAAAGTTACTGCACTTTTAATTGAGGTGTTTACTAACTACTAAAAATATAAGGTATAATGAGAAGTGATGAAGTAAAAAAGGGGTTTGATAGAGCTCCACACAGAAGTTTATTACGTGCTACAGGGTTGCAAACCGAAGATTTTGACAAGCCATTTATTGGAGTTGCCAATAGTTTTATTGAAATTATTCCGGGACACTTCTTTTTAAATAAATATGCCGATATAATTAAGGAAGAAATTCGTGCAAATGGATGTATTCCTTTCGAATTTAACACTATTGGTGTTGACGATGGTATTGCAATGGGACACGATGGAATGTTGTATTCGTTACCTTCGAGAGAGCTTATTGCAAATAGTATTGAAACTGTTATGAATGCTCATAAGCTTGATGCTATGATTGCTATTCCTAATTGCGATAAAATTACTCCAGGTATGGTAATGGGTGCGTTACGTGTAAACGTTCCAACCGTTTTTGTAACTGGTGGGCCAATGAAAAAAGGAATTCTTAACGATGGTTCTCATGTTGATTTAGCTACTGTATTTGAAGGTGTTGGTCAGTTCGAAAAAGGAACAATTACACAAGAGCGTCTTACCGAATTAGAGTGCAAAGCTTGTCCAAGTGGAGGAAGTTGTAGTGGTATGTTTACTGCAAACTCAATGAATACTTTAATTGAGGCAATGGGAATTGCTCTTAAAGGAAATGGTACTATTTTGGCATTAACAAACGAGCGTGAGCAGTTATTGAGACAAGCAGCACGTAGAGTTTGTGAAATTGCTAAAGACGAAAAATTATCAGAAAAATATAAAATCCGAAACATATTAAACGAGCAAGCTATACACAACGCATTTGTTGTTGATATGGCAATGGGAGGTAGTAGTAATACTGTACTTCATATGCTTGCTATTGCAAAAGAGGCAGGAGTAGAGTTTGATATAAAGCAGATTAACGAAATAAGTAAAAATGTTAGTCATATTGCTAAAATTTCGCCTTCGTTATCTCATATTCATATGGAAGACATTAACCGTGCAGGTGGTGTAAGTGCTGTAATGAAAGAGGTTAATAAGCGTGGGGGAGTGTTGCATACCGATAATCCTACTATTGAGGGTAATACTATTGGAGAGCGTATTGCAGATGCTGATATTAAAGACGAATCGGTTATTCATCCGTTGGCAAATGCTTACTCTAAAGTAGGTGGACTTGCAATTTTATTCGGAAATCTTGCCAAAGATGGTTGTGTTATTAAAACTGCTGGAATTGTTGGAGAAAGATCTTTTACTGGTAAAGCTGTTTGTTTTAATTCTCAGCCCGAAGCTATTGATGGTATTAGAGGTGGAAAAGTAAGTAAAGGCGATGTTGTTGTTATTCGTTACGAAGGACCAAAAGGAGGGCCAGGAATGCAGGAAATGCTTTCGCCTACAAGTTTAATTATGGGTATGGGGCTTGGTGCTGATGTTGCTCTTATTACTGATGGTCGTTTTTCGGGTGCCACTCGTGGACTTTCTATCGGACATGTTTCTCCTGAAGCTGCCGAAGGTGGTTTAATTGGTTTACTTAAAGATGGAGATGAAATTTTTATTGATGTTGATAAGTATGTAATTGAAGCTAAAATTACCGACGAAGAATTGGTAAAACGTAAAGCAGAATGGAGTATGCCTAAAAAAGAGGTTCCAGGACGTTGGTTAAAACAATATGCTATACTTGCAACTAACGCAAGTTCGGGTGCGGTTTTAAAAACAGAATTGTAGAGTATAATGGTTAATTATTAATGATAAATTGATAATTATTAACAAGCTATTTTTAAATAAAAAATCCCGCTTTTTAGCGGGATTTTTTATTGTGTTTTTTTTTAAATTAAGGCTTGAATTTAAGTGGTGTAATAACATTAATTCATTTTTTACTTAATCTTTAAATTATTATAAATACGGCTTTCCACCACATTACTATAATTTCCATCTCTATCAATAATCTTAAAATCGAACTTTATAGTGTCGGAAATTGCCGATGAAATTGGTATTTTATAATCAATAACACCTCTTAACGAACCACTTCTTCCATTTCCTGTTAAATACGGAATGTCGGCATTTAAACCAATAACATCGCTTCGTAATGTGTCGTTATTATCGCAATAATAGTTTTCGTGGAAGTCTTTTTTTATGGGTTCTCCATTTTTAATTTCGTAAACGTTTACATATAAATCGTGTGTGTTTTCAGTATTGCATTTTCTGTATGCTCCTTCTGGTTTGTCTTTGCTATAGCCCCAACCTATATTTCCATCACCATCGGTAAAATTAATTTGTGCGTAATAAACAACTTCTTTATTACCTAATTCGTCGGCAACAATACTAAGGCTACCTCCCGAAAATTCAATAATTGGTTCTATTGGATATGTTTCTTCTTTTGCACATGCTGTAACTGATAATATTACGAGTATAAATGATAACTTTGCAAATAGATGGAGTAAGTGTTTTAGTATCAACATTAGAAATTATTATTATGAATATTGCAGAGTTTAAAAGTAAGATTTTTAAAATTAATGATTCTGATAAATTTAAATCAATTGCACTTGATGTTTTTAAATATCAAGCAAAACACAATTTAGTGTACAATCAATTTATAAATTATTTGAATATTGATGTTGATAAAATTCAGGAACTTAATGAAATACCTTTTATGCCAATTGAGTTTTTTAAAAGTCATGAGGTGGTATCAGGTACCGATGAAATAAAAGAAGTTTTTTTAAGTAGCGGAACAACCGGAATGCAACAAAGTAAACATTTTGTTTCGGATACCGATATTTACGAGGAAAGTTATTTAAAAGGTTTTGAATATTTTTATGGCAATATAACCGATTATGTTGTTTTAGGATTGTTGCCTTCGTATTTGGAGCGTAACGGATCGTCGTTAATTTATATGGTTGATGATTTAATTAAGAAATCGGGGCATAAGGAAAGTGGTTTTTATTTGAATGATTACGATAAGTTGGTAGAAAATATTATCAGACTTGAAAACCGAAAGCAGAAAATACTTTTGGTGGGTGTATCGTTTGCACTTTTAGATTTGCTTGACGAGTATAATTTAGATTTAAGATACACTACAATTATGGAAACTGGCGGAATGAAAGGGCGTAGAAAAGAGATGGTTAGAGAGGAGTTGCATGAAATATTTACGCAAGGTTTTGGTGTTGAAATGATTCATTCGGAATACGGTATGACTGAGTTATTAAGTCAAGGATATTCTAAAGGAAACGGAATTTTTAATTGTCCGCCGTGGATGAAAATAATGGTTAGAGATACCGAAGATCCATTTTCGTATTTATCTGCCGGAAAATCAGGAGGAATAAATGTAATAGATTTAGCTAATGTAAATTCTTGTTCGTTTATTGCAACTCAAGATTTAGGTAGGGTTTATGCCAATGAATCTTTTGAAGTAATTGGACGATTTGATAATAGCGATATTAGAGGCTGTAATTTATTGGTACTTTAAATTAAGTAGGCTATATTGAAGCAATACTCCGTTAAATTGTAAATTTAATACTCTAAAATAAGGGATATTTGATAAATGTAGTAGAATCAGGATTTTTTTTAAAAAATATATAATAAAAAGTTATGGGTAAATATGTAAAGTGGATTGGTGCCGGATTAGGTTGGGCATTTGGAGGAGCAATTGGTGCTATAATTGGTTATGCATTGGCTTCGTCTTTTTCTGATATGAACGAAGATGATATTAATGATTTTAATAGTACAAGAGAAGGATATTCGGGTACCGAATCGGGAGATTTTGAGGTTGCTTTGTTGATTTTATCGGCAACCGTTATTAAGGCCGATGGAAAGGTGCATCAAAAAGAATTAGATTATGTGCGTTCGTATTTTGTGCAGATGTACGGAAAGGAAAGAGCAAATCAGGCTTTCCGACTTTTTAAAAGTATAATTGATAATAATAATATTTCGGTACGAGAGGTTAGTATGCAAATTGCTCAGTATATGGATCAGCCATCTCGTTTGCAACTTCTTCATTATTTGTTTGGAATTGCTAAAGCCGACGGACATGTTAGTGATAAAGAAGTTAGTGTTATATACGAAATTGCGGGGTATTTTAATATAGGTGAGCGTAGTTTTAACTCTATCAGAGAAATGTTTCATACCAATAGTTTCGATTCGTATAAGGTTTTGGAAATTGACAAATCGGCTACCAATGATGAGGTTAAAAAGGCTTATAGAAAAATGGCTATTAAATTTCACCCCGATAAAGTTCAGCATTTAGGAGAAGAACACGTGGTTGGAGCTAAAGTTAAGTTTCAGAAAGTTCAGGAAGCATATCAAAATATTAAAAAAGAAAGAGACATGTAAATGGCTTTGTTTTTTTAATTGAATAATTCATAATATGAAAAGAAATTTATTACTGTTAATTGTTTTAGTTTTTACATTATTTAGTTGTGGTGTAAATCCTGTTACCGGACGTAAACAATTAAATTTTGTGTCGGAATCAGAAATATTTCCACAATCGTTTGCGGCATATAATAAGGTGTTAAATACCGAAAAAGTATCGAAAAATAAAGCCCAGGTTAAGCAAGTAAAAAGGGTAGGTAAGAAAATACAAAAGGCTGTAGAAAAGTTTTTTGTTGAATTAGGATATCCACACATGCTTGATAATTACAAATGGGAATATAGTGTAATAGAATCGGAGCAATTAAATGCGTGGTGTATGCCAGGTGGTAAAGTTGCTTTTTATACAGGTATATTACCAGTTTGTAAAAACGACGAAGGTGTTGCTGTTGTTATGGCACACGAAATTGCACATGCTATTGCTAGTCATGGTGCCGAAAGAATGAGTCAGACACAAGTGCAATCGGCTATTGGTGCTGTAGGATCAATAGTAATGGGAGTTTATGGTACTAAGTCCGAATATCAGGAATTAGTATTACAAGCTTACGGAGTTGGGTCTCAGGTAGGAATGTTGGCCTATAGCCGAGAGCATGAATCGGAAGCTGATGAGATGGGTATAATATTTATGTCTTTAGCAGGTTATAATCCTAAAGTAGCTCCACAATTTTGGAAACGTATGCAAGCAAAAAGCAATGGAGGACAAACTCCTGAGTTTTTATCAACACACCCACATCCAAAAACACGTATTGATGATTTAAATAAAATGATGCCTTATGCTATTGATGCTTATAAAACAGGAAACGCAAAAAAGTATTTAAAGTATAGAAAGAAGTAATTGTAAAAGTTAATTATCTCGCATAAAATTTTATTTTTATTCAAAAATAAAAAAGGCTTAAACAAGTTATGTAACCTGTTTAAGCCTTTTTTTATGTTTAATGCAAAACTTGTATTTATTTTACAGAATTAAGTTTTTTTCGGTTAATAACCGTAGTGCCAAAAATTAAAGATGATAATATTAATAAAGGAATGTAATCATCAATTGGTGCACATGTACCATCAGGGTTGCTACAGTCGTCACCCATTCTTAATGGGCTATCAGCTAAAGATAGCATATTTCGGTTGATTGGCTGTGCATTTGCATTATTTACAATTGTTATAAATGGTAATAGTAAATACAATATGTGTTTGTTTAGTTTCATCATCTTATAACATTATTTTTTTGTTAATTCTATTATTTTCACCTTCAATAACTATAACGTAAACACCACTTTTTACGTTGCTATTTAGTATGTATTCGGTATTTTTATTATTGAAGTTACTTTTTGTAATTAAAACTCCTTGCATATTGTATATGCTAATTGTTGATACGTTAGCATTTGTTTTTACAATAATTTGGTTGCTTGATTTGTATATAACAGCATCTGAAATTGGGGTATTTGGTTTTTCAGATAAAGCTGAAGTTTCTTCAAAATGAAGTACAAAACGATTTTCATCATCAGTATTATGATAAAAAGAATAGTTGTTGTTTTTTAAGTTTGTAAAAGTGTTTTCAACCTTATCTTCTAAAATAATATTTTCGGTAAACGAAACATCTGGCATAGAAAGTTCAACTTCTCCCGAAGCTTCCATATCAACACCAATTTCAACACTTGTTGCCACAGCTTCTTGCTGAATTGTTGCATGCTGATTGTCGAGAGTATTAATGAATAAGCCAGGAAAGTTAGCTCCGTTCGACGGCATTTTATAAGTGTCGTATTTGTTATCGAAATTTTTAGTTGCATCAGAACGTAAATGATAAAAAACTCTGTCGGTAGCTTCAGAATTAGTAAGCTCAAGCATTAAGTAATTTTCTCTAAGTTTTTTTTCATTGTTTTTGCTCAATTTTTTACCACTAGTATTTTGTATGCTAAATTGCTTGTTGTTGTTGTCGTGTATTCTGTATGAATTTTTTAAAGTTATGCTTTCCGAAATTTGAGGGTTGCCATCTCCAGCGTTAGAATGATCTAAGAAAACAGAAAAACCTTGCCCAATTGGAATTATTTTAATGCTCGTATTTTCGGTACCTCCAGATGGTGCAGCCTCTGGTAATGATGCGTTATAAAACAACCATTGGTTATTATTTCCGTTTTTAATAGTTGCATTTTTTACGTGTATTGTTGACGATATTTTTGTGTTTACAGGCAAATCAGTATAAACTAAATCCCAATTAATAGCCGATGAATATGGATTTCCAATATGATTCCAACCATAATATTCGGTATCTCCGTAATACGTACTTGTAAGGGTAAATGATTTGTCTCCTGAATTAAGAGTTCCGCTAAATGCTATATTATTACCTAAAGCACTTGTTGTTTTTACAGTGTAACCTTCCATAGTTTTAGCATTTTCGGATGTTGATGCTACTACCCAAGGGTTACCATTTGCTGTTCTATCTTCGTTGTGGTGGTAAACTCTACTGCCTCCAAAAGCAGTTAAGTTCGATTGTACGGGTAAAGTAAAATCATACCAAGTATCGTTGTTTTTAAAGTATCTGTTAGCTTTAAAATCACCTATTATATTAGCTTGTGTTGTGTTTGTAATTAAACTTGCAGTACGATTTATATCCGATTCTAATTCGGTAGTTCCCGAACCTGAGTATTTATTGTTTACAGTTAATTTACTATTCGATTCAATATTAATATTTCCATTATTTTCTACATCACCTAAAGTTACACTTATAACATCTTTTATACCACTAGTATTGTTGTCGTTTCCAATAGTAAATTTAGTACCGTTATAAATTTTAATGTAATTTGTATTTAAAGAGTTACCTGTAACTGGATAATTAGAAAAATAAGCACCTTTAGGAGTTTTGGTGTTTTCGGTATGATATATAAAAACCTGTTCGTAAGTTAATGCATCTTTAAATTGAGGATCGTAATTGCCAGTTGCAGTATTTACACGTACCACATTATTTAATGTACCTGCAATAATACCATCTTTCCAGTTATCTGCTTTGTCGGCATAATAATCATCAATACCGTTATCAATCCACTCGGCAACGCCTGTACAGTTTGCATTACCAATGTTTGCATTAGTAATATCTGCACCCGATTTAAATGATGCTTTTAAATTGTTACTTGCAAAATTTGTAACTCCATTGCTGAAGTTATTATCAGGATATGTATTGTTGAATTTGTAGTAAGCCACTAATTCGTTATAGTTTAGTCCTGAAACATTAGAGCCACCAACTAATTTAACTGCTCCACTATTATTTTCTATTTCATGATCTTTCATTGCTGAAATTTGACTTTCAGTAAGTTCTTTGTTCCAAATTCTTATTTCATCAATTCTGAATCGGGCATTAAAATCTTCCGTATTTCCTCCTCCAATTATTAAACCAGATAAATTACTTGTAGTTCCATAATTAATAGGTGTATTATCTACCAAACCTGCTGATCGTGTAGAAACGAGCTTTCCATCTAAAAAGGTTTTGTATCTACTAAATGTAGATCCATAAGTGTAGGTAAAGGCTATATGGTGCCAAGTTGTACCATTAAATATTGTGCTTAAAGGTAGTTGGTTACCTGTATTATCGGGGTTGTCGGAAGGAGAATAGCTCCATATGTTTTCGAATGCAGCATCTCCGTTAGTGTTTTGTGTATGTCCACCCACTCCTAAACGTAAACCTGTTGCATCACCCGAAGCTTGGTTTTTAGTAGTACCATTGTTGTAGGTAATTAAATAGCCCATACCTTGGTTAGGTGTAATATTGTTATCTAAATATCTATTACGTAATATTTCTTCTCCTTCATGTAAATCGTTGAAGTTTGCTTTAATCCAAAATTCTACAGTAATACTACTAGGGCGGAATGCTGCATCATTTCCAGCATCAATAATATCATCATGTCCATCAAAGTACATGTTGTTTCCAAAAGGTTGTGCAAATGCTAGATTGCATAAGCCTAATAATAGACTAATGTATGTTAAGCGTTTTTTAATCATTGGTTGTTGCTTTAGAGTTTAATCATTGTGCAATAAATTTAAATGATATTTTTTTTTCTGATGCTTATTTAATATGTTTTATGATAAATGTAAATGTAATTTATAATGTTTGTATGTGTTTGATTAGTAGTGTTGTATGGTGTGTATTTAAATTTATTAGTAGATGTAGTTATTTAGTAGTTATTCTTAGTGCTAAAAAGTAGGTTATTGATTACATGTAAAGTATAAGTATCTGTTTTTTATTTGTATAGCAATAGCTTTTTATTAGTTTTTAAGCAAAAAAAAGCACCCTAAGAAAACTTAGAGTGCTTTTAAAATATTGTTGAATATATTGATTATTCAGCTTCTTCTTCGTCAGTTTTAGTTGCGTTACGCGACATTTTAACCTGAGCAATAACAGTGTTTTCTGGGTGAAGAAATTCGAAGTTGTTAGCTTCTAAAGAAGTGATAAATAATTTACCACCAATTTTAACTTCTGTAATGTCAGCTTCAATTGAATCTGGTAAGTTAGCTGGAAGAGCTTTAACTTTAAGTTTACGGTAGTTATGACGTAAGTTACCTCCTTGCATAACACCTTTCGAACTTCCTACTAATTTTACAGGAATCTCCATTATAACAGGCTTGTCTCCCGACAACTGATATAAATCGATGTGTAAAATTTTGTCAGTTACTGGGTGAAACTGAATATCTTGAAGAATTGTAAGCTTTGGCTCTTGTCCTTCAATTTCAACAGTTGCAGTAACTGCATCTCCAGTGTAAACTATACCTTTAAAAGATTTAGCTGGTGCAGAAAAGTGAATTGTGTTTTCTCCTCCATAAATAACACAAGGTACCTGTTCAGCATTACGTAAAGCCTTAGTTGCTTTTTTACCCACGCTTTCTCTTACCTGGCCTTTGATTGTTATCGATTTCATTATACGAAATTTTATATTAATTATTAAATACTTACTTGTTTAAAGTGGCTCATTTTTTTTGATAGTTAGTTTAATAACTACTAAAAAAGATATTTTTAAGCCTTTTGTTTTTGCAAATAATCATAAAACATGAATTTTTACAAAAAAACTACTACATTATAAATGTAGAACTGATTGATTCGTGTTGGTGTACACGTTTCATAACATCAGCAAATAAAGGTGCGCAAGATATTACTTTTATTTTAGAATTCTCTTCTTTTAAAGGAATAGAATCTGAAACAATTAATTCTTCTAATTCAGAGTTCTTAATTCTTTCGTGTGCAGGACCCGAAAGAATAGGGTGAGTAATCATGGCACGAACACTTAAAGCTCCTTTTTGCATCATCATTTCGGCAGCTTTTACAATAGTTCCACCTGTATCTATCATATCGTCAACTAAAACAACATTTTTACCGGCAACATCTCCAATAACCTCCATTTTATCAATAATGTTGGCTTTTTTACGTTGTTTGTAGCAAATTACTACCTCCGATCCCATTGCTTTTGCGTATGAATGAGCTCTTTTAGAACCTCCCATATCTGGCGATGCAATAGTTAAATTATCAAGTTTTAAACCTTGTAGGTGAGGTAAGAATATTGTTGAAGCAAACAGGTGATCAACCGGAATTTCGAAAAATCCTTGAATTTGATCGGCGTGTAAGTCCATTGTCATTACTCTTGTAGCACCAGCAGCAATTAATAAATTAGCTACCATTTTTGCTCCAATCGGAACTCTTGGTTTGTCTTTTCTGTCCTGACGTGCCCATCCAAAATATGGCATTACAACAGTAATGTTTTTAGCTGAAGCTCTTTTAGATGCGTCAATTAATAAAAGCAACTCCATCAAATTATCTGATGGGGGATTAGTAGAGCCAATTAAGAAAACTCTTCTACCACGTACCGATTCTTCTAGCGAAGGTTGGAATTCTCCATCACTAAATTCAGAAATAATAACATTTCCTAATTCTTTTCCGTAGTTTTTAGCTATTTCCTTAGCAAGTTTCATTCCACCTCTAGTGGCGAATAACTTAGGTTGCGACTCAACAGACTGTGCAGACATCTTTATATTTATTAAAATGGTTTGTTTCTAAACTTAAAAATAATTCTCGTTATAATTAAATATAACGATTTTAAAAATGAGTTTGCAAAGGTAACTTTCTTTTTAGTTTAAAAAAATATTAAATACATAGTTAATTACTTATGTTATAGGTTGTTATAGATTATGTTTCTATATATTCGATTAACTACTGTGTATTGCCTATTTTTATTACCTTTCTGAATAATAATAGTGCAAAAAACTTATACATTTTTTACCTTGTTTTGTTGCTGATTATCAATAGTTAACATAAAAAATATGCTTGAAAAATCTCTTCCCGATTTAAATACGTATCATTTTGGAGAAGTTGCGTTTAAAAAATTAATGCAAACCCGAATTTACAAAGTACTAATTGTTTGCTCTAATTACGACTATTATTTACTTGAGCAAGATGGCCGAATTGATGAACAAATTTTTAACGAGTACGTTGATTTAAATCTTCGTTATCCGCCTAGCTTCCTTCATGCAAATACCGGAAAAAGTGCAATATCAATACTTAAAAAAGATAATATTGATTTGGTTATTACTTGGCTCGATGCCGGAAATAATCATTCGTTTGAGGCGGCTGCAATTATAAAAGGTAAGTTCCCGAATATTCCTTTGGCTGCTTTAACTCATTATTCAAACGAGTTAAGAGATAGATTAGATACTGAGGATACAAGTGCAATTGATTATGTTTTTCATTGGAGTGGTAATGTTGATATTTTTTTGGCAATTATAAAACTTACTGAAGATTCAATGAATGCCGAAACTGATATTAACGAAATTGGTGTGCAGGCTATTTTGTTGGTTGAGGATTCTTTGCGTTTTTATTCTAATTATCTGCCTAGTATTTATAAGATGATTATGAAGCAAACCCGTTCGTTTATGGTTGAGGGTTTAAACGAACACCGCACAATGATATTAATGCGTGGAAGACCCAAAATACTTTTGGCCACTAATTACGAGCAGGGTGTTGAGTTGTTTGAAAAGTATAAACACAATTTGCTTGGTGTAATATCCGATGTTAGTTATTTTAAAGATGGAGTAAAAGATTCGAAAGCAGGTTTTAAATTTGCCGACCATGTACGTAAAGAAAATAAATACTTTCCTTTTTTGCTTCAATCATCAGAAAAGAAAAATGGATTAATTGCCAAAGAGTATGGTATTGAATTTTTGCACAAACACTCCGAGCATTTAAAAATAGAACTTAAGCGTTTTATAGTTAAAGATTTTTCTTTTGGTAAGTTCGAATTTTGGAATCCAACAACTAAAAAAATTATTGAAAGAGCTAGTAATTTAAAAGGACTTCAGAAAATGATTTCAGTTGTTCCTATGGAATCGTTGGTTTATCATGTTAAGCGTAATCATTTTTCAAAATGGCTAAAATCGAGGGCTTTATTTCCTATTGCCAATTTATTTAGTCAGTTGTCGTATGAGGATTTCGATAACGAACATGATGCTAATAATGTTAGAGCCTTTTTGGTAAATGCCATAAAATCGTGCAGAATATTCAGAGCTCGTGGAGTTATTGCCAAATTTAATAAAGATCAATACGACGAGTATCTTGGGTTTTCGAGAATTGGAGAAGGTGCTTTAGGAGGAAAAGGTAGAGGTTTGGCTTTTATTGATAACTTTTTAAAACGTCATAAAATATTCGATAAATACGAAGGAGTTTCTATTTCAATACCTCGTACTGTGGTTTTAAGTACCGAGGTTTATGATGACTTTATGGAGCTAAACAATTTGTACGATTACGCATATAGCGATGATTTTTCGGATGAAGAAATGTTAAATAAATTTGTTTCAGCTGAATTTCCGCAATGGGTTTTAGAAGATTTAAAAGCATTTTTAAAATATTCTGATCGTCCGTTGGCAGTACGTTCATCTTCAGTTTTAGAAGATTCTCATTATCAGCCTTTTGCTGGAGTTTTTGCAACTTACATGATTCCGAATGTAGAAAACGATGAAGAAAAAATGCTTGATATGGTTTGTAAAGCAGCTAAATCGGTTATTGCTTCGGCATTTTATAAAGATAGTAAAACATATATTAAAGCAACATCTCATAGATTAGATGAGGGTAAAATGGCTGTAATTTTGCAGGAAGTTACAGGTAAACAGTACGATGATGTTTATTATCCAAATTTATCGGGAGTTGCACGATCAATTAATTTTTATCCTATTGGAGGAGAAAAAGCCAAAGAAGGAATTGCAAATATAGCAATGGGATTAGGAGAGATTATTGTTGGTGGAGGAAATACAATTAGGTTTTCGCCATATCATCCTAAAAAAGTATTGCAATTAAGTTCTCCCGAATCGGCACAACGTCAATCTCAAAAGCATTTTTATGCGCTCGATTTAAATCCTGATAGTTATAAACAATCAGTATCGGAGTCTGTAAATAAAAAACGCATCAGACTAAAAAAAGCCGAAAAACATGGGTCGTTAAAATTTGTAGCATCAACCTACGATTTGCAAAATAACATGATTCGTCCGGGGGTGAATTATGATGGTTTGCGTGTTATTACTTTCGATAATATTTTAAAATACAATCAGTTTCCGCTTTCCGATATTTTAAAAGATTTGCTGAGAATTGGGCAAAGAGAAATGCGTAATCCAATTGAAATTGAGTTTGCCGTTAATTTAGATGTGCCGAAAGGAAAAAATAAAGTGTTTAGTTTTTTGCAAATCAGACCAATTGTAGAAAGTAACGATGTAACAAATATTATACCTGACAATTTAAAAGAAGATGATTGTATTGTTTATTCCGAATCGGCATTAGGAAACGGAAAATACGATAACATAAAAGATTTTGTGTATGTAAAACCCGAATCGTTTAATTCGGCAGAAACCCGAAACATTGCAGATGCTGTTGATAATATCAATAAAAAGTTTACGGAAGAAGGTAATAAGTATATACTAGTAGGTCCCGGACGATGGGGGTCGAGCGATCCTTGGTTGGGAGTGCCTGTAAGTTGGGCTAATATTTCGGCAGCAAAAATTATTGTAGAATCGGGGTTAAACGATTTCAGAATTGATCCAAGTCAGGGTACGCACTTCTTTCAAAACCTAACATCGTTTAAAGTTGGATATTTAACCATAAATCCGTTTATAAAAGATGGTATTTACGATATTGATTATTTAAATAATCAACCAGCAGTTTACGAAGATGAATATATACGACATGTTAAATTTAAACAACCGCTAACCATTATAATTGAAGGACGTGCCAATAAAGCAATGATTTTAAAAGAAGGAGTACAGGTTGTAAAAGATGTTGAAGACGAAAATAATGAAGAAGTATTTATGTAGTTACCTTGTTTGGTAGTTAAAAAAGTCCGTATCTTTTTTATAGGAAAAATACTACTATCTGTTTTCTTTTTCTTACTCAGTGTTTTTTTAACTAACTATACCATATGATATTATGAATTTTATTACTAAGAGTTTTACATTTGTAATGATTGTAGCAATTTTTTTAACAAGTTGTAATCAGTCTAAAGATTATTTTACTGAAGGGTTTAAATTAATTAATTCAACTCAGTTTAAAAAAGCATTAATAGTTTTTAATGATGGACTAAATACAGCTAATGTAAATGCTGCAGATATGCATTATGGTAAAGCGGTTTGTAATTTTTATTTAAAAAATTATAATTTATCGAGTAAAGAATTAGAAGAAGTTATAAATGTAGACGATAAGTATGCTAATGCTTATTGGTTGTTAGGTAGAATATATTCTTTAGAAGGTAATGTGCATAATGCTTTGTTAAACTTTGATAATGCTTTAGATATTTCAGAAAATTCGGACTTATTATCAACCAGAGGTTGGGAGTTGATGATGAACGGAGATTACGAAATGGCATTAATGGATTTAAATAAATCGATAAGGTTACAACCTAATAATGCATACGCTTATAGTAACAGAGGCTGGGTTAAAGTAAAACTTGGAAATTTAATTGAAGCTAAAAAGGATTTAGATAAATCGATTGAGCTTAACGCCGAAAATGCTTATGCATATAAGCATATGGCAATGTTGTATGTTGTAAAAGACGATACATTAAAAGCTTGTGAGTATTTGTTTAAAACTAAAAGAAAAGGAGGAGCATTGTTAGAAAAAGAATTTGTAGATGGTTTAAGTACAGACGATTTTATTGACAAATATTGTAATTAATATTTTTTAATTTTTAAAATATTGTTTTAACCAAAGGCAATTACATAGTGTAATTAACACACTATGTAATTGCCTTTGGTTTTTTGTATAGGTATTATTATTGAGTTATTTATTATAGTTTGTTGTTATGTTTATACTGATAATAATCATGTATATTCGGTGTAAAAATTACTTCATGAAAATATTGTGGATTAAATTATTCATGTAAATTCGCTTAGTTTTATTGCAGTAATTACTGCAATAAAAATTACACAAAAAAATAAATAAAACAACAACCAACGTAGCTATAAAAAAAAATATACTATTATGAACGTTACAAATTTAATGAATAGCCTGGAGGCAAAGCACCCAGGAGAAAAAGAATACTTACAAGCTGTTCACGAAGTATTAGAATCGATAGAGGAAGTATATAACGAAAATCCACAGTACGAATCGGCTAAAATTATTGAGCGTTTAGTTGAGCCAGATAGAATTTTGACTTTCAAAATTCCATGGATGGACGATAACGGAGATGTGCATGTAAACTTAGGTTACAGAGTACAGTTTAATAACTCAATTGGGCCATATAAAGGTGGTTTACGTTTTCACCCATCGGTAAATCTTTCTATTCTTAAGTTTTTAGGATTCGAGCAGATTTTTAAAAATGCCTTAACTACTTTGCCAATGGGTGGAGGAAAAGGAGGTTCTGATTTCGATCCAAAAGGAAAATCGGATAACGAAATTATGCGTTTTGCTCAGGCATTTATGTTAGAGCTTTGGAAAGTTATTGGTCCTGAAACTGATGTTCCGGCTGGAGATATTGGAGTAGGAGGTAGAGAAATTGGTTTTTTATTCGGAATGTATAAAAAATTAGCTCGTGAGCATACTGGAGTTTTAACCGGAAAAGGTTTAAACTGGGGTGGATCATTAGTACGTCCTGAAGCTACAGGTTTCGGAAATGTATATTTTTCTCAAGAAATGCTTGCTACAAAAAACGATTCTTTTAAAGGTAAAACAGTTGCAATTTCTGGTTTCGGAAATGTTGCTTGGGGTGCTGCTACAAAAGTTACTGAGCTAGGAGGTAAAGTTGTTACTATTTCTGGTCCTGATGGATATATTTACGATCCGGAAGGTTTAGATGAGGAGAAAATTGAGTATATGTTAGAGCTTCGTGCTTCAAACAATGATATTGTTTCGCCTTATGTTGAAGAGTTTCCTGAAGCTACTTTCTTTGCAGGTAAAAAACCTTGGGAGCAAAAAGTTGATATAGCATTACCTTGTGCTACACAAAACGAGTTGAATGGCGATGATGCAAAGTTGCTTGTTGCTAACGGTTGTATTTGTGTTGGAGAAGGTGCTAATATGCCAAGTACCGAAGAGGCAATTGCTGTTTTCCACGAAAACAAAATTTTGTTCTCTCCCGGAAAAGCTTCAAATGCTGGAGGTGTTGCAACTTCTGGTTTAGAAATGACTCAGAACTCAAACAAACTTAATTGGACTGCCGAAGAAGTAGATGCTAAGCTAAAGCAAATTATGAAAGATATTCATGGTGCTTGTGTTAAACATGGTACTGCCGAAGATGGTTATGTTGATTATGTGAAAGGTGCAAACATTGCAGGTTTCTTAAAAGTTGCCGATTCAATGCTTGATCAAGGAATTATTTAATGTTGAAATTATCTTATTAAAATAATTTGTTGCTTATACGTTAAATTATCAATTTAATACTCTAAAAATAAACGATATAGAATATTAAATAGTTGTTGATTTTTTTATGTTTTATTGCTGTTGATATACAGTGTTTTACGTAAAAAAGTAACGTATTATTTATAAAAAAGAAAGCCCATTCATGTAATTGAATGGGCTTTCTTTTTTATAAGTGTTTATTATTTATTAAACTTAGACTCAAGTAATAAAAAAATATTCAGAATTGATTATGTTCACTCGTTCACTTTTGTTAAAATACTTAAGTTCGATTTTATTGCGGATTTCTTCTTTTTCTTTCTCCTCCAAACAACAATCAACCCCGATATTAAAACATACAAAGTTGCAAAGCCAATTAGCGGTACAAATAAAATATAAAAAGAACCAAGCATAAATTTAAAAAAGCGGATGGTATGAATTTCTAGCATAACATTCCATAACGACATTTTTGTTTTCTGAATTACTTCGGGCATTTCAATAAAAGTATTTCTGTTTCTTATTGATGTTGCTCCATCAAAATAATCGAAATACACTTCTCCGCTATCAAAATGATTACTATAGCCCGATACTACGTTTTTACCTAACGGACTTCCGCTACGTGCCGATGGTACAAAAACTTTGCCTGTGGTGTAATCAATAAAATTATTTTCAGCTAAATCAACCATAAATAAACCGTTGAAACTACCCACTAATAATTTGCCATAATCAATAAACTCAAACACAGTAATACCCATAACACTAACCGGCACATTAATTGGTAGGGGTTTTAATTCCGATTTAAAATTGTCATCAGAATAATAAATCCCTTTTACAGTGGCTACAAAATGTAAGTTGTTTTGTTGGTCGTAAACCACTCGTCGTAGTTTATCGAACCATGCATTTGGAGTGTCGAGTTCCGAAAACGGTATTTTCCCAACTTCGGCATTTGCTATTGATATTAACAAAGGCGGACGCAAAAACATACCTGTTAAAGTTGTAATAAATAATAATATTCCGAATGTCCAACCTAATTGCTTGTGCCAATTTAACGAGAACTTTAGAGTTTTTAACCTCTTTTTTACAGGCTTGTTTTTTTGTTTTCCACGCTTTATACTTTTAGGAAGTATAAAATATAAAACACCAGTAATTGCTAAAAATGCAAAAATCAATCCCATAAAATCAACAAGTAACCTTCCGGCATCGCCTAAAATTTCACCCGAATGAATAATCCAAAGTGTTTTGAATAATCCAATTTTATTATTGTAGTTAATTGGGCTTGGTAATGTTGATACTTCGAAATTAATTAAATCGTTAGTACGTAAAATTTCCGATCTCGACATTAGTAACAATCCCTTGTTATCTTCAATAATATCAACAATACGCTGATTGTGGGTTGGCAGAGTTATTAACTGCCATTTGTTAATAACATTATTATATTTGTATAGATTAAAAATAGTAGAACATAATAAATCACCTGATTTTGTGCGATATACCTTCTCTATTTTTAAGTTATCAACACCTTGTTTAAAACCATTATTAAAGTCTTTATATGTTGATAACTTTTTATTTGTTAAATAAATTCCGGCATTACCATAAATCAATATCGAATCTTCCGATAGTTTTAAAGATGTTTTTATTGATGCGTTATTCCAGTTTGTATAATGATAATCTGAAGGAAGTGAACTGCGCTCAACATCAACCCCCGAAAACATAACCCGGTGGTTTAGTACAATACCTGAAACTGTAAACAATAAAATAAATAACGAAATTATTATTCCAATTAGCTTATGATATTTTTTAGATGTAGATTTTTTTTTCATACTATTTTTTGTGGGGTTCTCCGAAAAATATAAATGTTATCTTATAGTTTATAGAGATTAGTAAATAGAACCTAATCACTAATAAAATTTAGTTCAATAACTGTAGTTCGCAAGTAATATTACCTTTTTCTCCATCTTTATAAAACGAGAAAAACTTAAGTTTATATATTTCGTTTTCCGATTTTTTAATAATGTAATAGTTGTTTTCAATCAACGAAAATTTCATTTCATTTCTGTCGAAATATTTCCAACCATATCCAATTGCATCAATATTAGTTTTAAAATCCGAAAATTTAGCAGTTTCTAAATTAATAGTATTATAAAGTTCATTTTCAATTTTAGCAACTTCAATATTACGCTTTGCATTTATTAAAACTCCAACTGGTGTAATGCTTTCGTATTTTTTTTCAGCACCTTCTAAATATTCATCTTCTGTACTATATTGAGTAAAAACTATATCCCATTCTCCAGGAGCTTCAGTTTGTTTTGTTAAATCAGAATTAGGATTTACAGGTAGTGCAAAATTTACATACTCATCTTTACTATTCACATTTTTAGTAACAACAATATTTTCGTTTTTATTTAATTCTAAAAAGCTCTGAGAAGAATAATAAAATTGATTTATAACATTTCCACCTCTATCGGTTGTTTCTTTTCCATTAGCATCGTTTACCGAAACCTCTAAAGTGTATTTGCTATTTTCTTTAGGTTTTATAGCCTCTTCTTTATTGCACGATTGAAATAACGACATTACCATTACTGCCGATGCTATTACTGATACTTTTGATAGGTTTTTCATAATTTTATATTGATTTATGTGTTATTATATTTGTATATATTAGTAATTATTTAGTTTTAAATTAAGTTTTACAAAATAGCTTCTTCCCCAACTTAGCATTGTAAAATTATCTTGATTATCGGGCATTTGGCCTATATAATCAATGTCGGTATTGTCGAAAATATTTTTAACTCCAGATGTTAACTTAAGTTTTTGTTTGAAAAACGATTTCGAAAACGAAAAATTAAAGTCGTTATAACTACCAACTCTAATTTGTTTTTTATTGTTTTTATCCATTTCGTTAATAGCTTCTTGTCCGTTATATGCATATTCAATACGGGTGCTAAATGAATGTTCGGGAAGTTTATAAGCCACCGAAGTTGTGTATCGGTTAGTGTATAAAAACTTTTTGTTACTCAAACCATTTTCGTATTCTAAACTTGTAATACCCGATCGAGCAACATTTAAATTAGCATTCCAATTAATGTTTAAATTAATGGCAACATCGGCAATCCAGCCAATTGTTTCAACACTGTTTCGGTTAACGTTTTGCCAAATATCAGTTTTGTCAATTCTATCAACAATTGCGTAATCAATTTTATTTTTTATGTTGTTGTAGTAACCTTTAAGCTCAGTTTTTACAAATAATTTTTCGTTTGAATTAAACTTGTATGCAACCGATGCGTTTGTTGAATATGAAGTTTCGGGGTTAAGATTTGGGTTTCCTATTATATTGATACTTGCAACCGCAAAATTTAAATACATTTCTTTTAAAGTTGGAGCTCTAAATCCTTTTGCTACCGAAAAACGAGATGTAAAATTTTTGTTAAAATCGGTTTTTATATTTACCGAATACAACAGAGGTACAGTAAAATTGGTGTTATAAGTATATCGTAAACCTGGTTGAATATAAATGTTTTTCCAAAACTCGTGTTTACCAGTAATAAAAACAGCGTAATCGTTTGTTTGTTTTTCTCCGTTGGTAATTCGTTGAGTTTTTCCAGTTTCGGTAACAATATCAATTCCTGTTTGATAAGAGATACCATCTTTTAAACTGTGGTTGAAAGTGGCACGAGCCATGAAATTAATAAAAGAACTTGTGTCGGTGCTAATAATTTTTTCTTCTAAAGATGTTAAATCTTTATACATTGTTTGCATCATTCTGTTATAGTACGATGCTGAGGTTTGCACATTTGTCGACATTTTATCAGTATGATTAATATCTAAAAAACCATTGGCACTATATCTTTTTGTCAAGAAATTAATGTCATCGGCATAAGGATTAAAAGGATTTAAAACTTCTCCTTTTTCTTTCATTAGCTCATTAAAATATTTGGTTTCGAGTTTAAAGTTATAGTTATCACCTTTGCGCATATATCTTAAATCTCCCAAATATTGTTCTTTACCTTTCCATTTGCTTTCTCTTGAATTTGGCACTTCGGTTCCTGTAAAATAGTTTCTACCACCCGAAAACGAGTATATGTTTTTTCCGCTTTTTGCCGAACCAAATAAATCGGCATTTATGGTTCCTGGAGTTTCAACATATAAAGTAGATTTTACTTCGTAATTGCTATATTTATTGTTTTTAGTAATAATATTTATTGTACCTGCCAGCGCATTACTTCCATAAATAACCGACATCGGTCCTTCTATTATTTCAATATGATCAACATTATTCATCGATATCTGACTTAAATCTAAATTTCCATTAAGTCTACCGATAACAGGTACGCCATCAACCATAATTTTTACATTCTCTCCGCCAAGTCCAAGTATATTGATGTTAGATCCAAACTGAGAGTTTTGCTTTATTTTTATTGAAGGTTGAGCAGTAAGTGCATCTCCTAAATTTACAGAAGCACGCTCGTTAATTAAGTCGGAATTTAGGATGTTAATATTGTAGATAGAGCTGTCTTTAAGCATTGGCTTATCTTGTCCGGTAAGCACAATTTGATTCAGCATAAAAACATCGGGCTCAAGTTCTACAACATATAAGTTTGTAGAATTTAAAACCTTCTGATAATTTTTATAGCCAATATAAGTAACTGCTATTGTTGATTTTTTTTCGGTAAAATCAACATCGGCAAAACCATTGTTGTTTGATGTAGAGTATTGTTTGTGCCCCGATTTTGTGTTTTCAATACAAATATGTGCCGAAGCTATCGGTTTATTAGTGTAAGCATCCACAATTTTAATGGTTTTATTCTGACCAAATAAATTTGTTGTTAACATTAAAAACGACAGCATTAAAAAAGTGTAAAAACTTTTCATACCAAGTAATTGTTATTAGTAATAAGTAATGTTTAAAATGTTAATTCATAATTAACAATCCTAAATTATTTTGAGGTAGAACAATGCAAGCTTACAAATACAAAAACATAGCAAGTTTTATTGTCTATTATTAAAAACTATAATAGCTTTTAATAAGTGTAATTTAATACCCTATTTTTTGCAACATATTTTAAATACAACAAGTAAATTTTAGCATAGCTAAATAGTAGTATTTTTAATAAAATGCAATTAATAATTAAGGTATTAGTTTACTTAGTAAGTAGTAGGAGGTGGGTTTGAAAGCAAGTTACAGCTATACTTATTTATTGCAGAACCATTAATATTTACCGTTTTAAAGAAACACGGTTTTTTAAAAGGTATTGAAGCTAAATATCTTTCAGAAATTAAATCAACAATTATGTTGGTTATGTGTTTATCTGAAAATAAATTTTTATAATACTTGTATCTGTCCGATAATAACAGAGAGTTGTTAAGGTTGTTTTGTGCAATAACCTCTATTGTCTCTTTTTGTTTTATGCCAAAAAAGTTGTCAACATTACACATAATTATTTGCATGAAGTAAATTACTGCAAGTATAATGTATGGTAGTTGTGTTGAAAACAGTCCGGTGTAAAACATTGTTTATTTTTCGGGTTAAGCCTACAATTGTATAGCGTTGTGCAAATGTAATATTTATCACATAATAAAAAAGGCTTTTTTGTTGATGACAAAGAATATTTTGTAAATGAATTAACTTTTAGATAATTAGTTTTATTGAAGTGGATTCTGTAAGTAATAAAGCTGATTTATTGTTGCAAGAGAAAAAAGTATAGGAAAGGGAAAAAGGCCTGGTTCCCCAACCAAGCCTTCAATAAAACTAACCCTTAATATGAAAAACTCTACCAATTATATTGATAAGTCTTGTAAATGTACGTTGTTGAAATTTAGATGTTTAATTAT
>JAGLDK010000034.1 GCA_023145615.1 Ichthyobacteriaceae bacterium
GGACTTGGCTGAAAGTTAACTTTACTATCAATATACTTTAATATAGTTGGCTTACCAAAACGAGCAATTACATTATTAATATCCATTTTGCGTAACGCAGGAATATTTTTGTAAAACTGTGGCAATAGGTTTTCGTAAAGTTTTGTAAACGCTTTCGAATTTAAAAACTCAAGTAAGTTTGTGTACTCTCCAATAGTTTCGTAAAACTCTAATACCGAGTTTTTACTACCACTAATAGTATTAATAGTTAATCCACTTTTACGAGGTGTTGCGTGATAAAGTGTTTTAATATCTGAAATACGAAGACTATTATTTACTTTTTTATCAACCTTTTTAATTAAATCAAAATCGGTTAAAATATTTTCAATAATCTTTTCGTCGTCTCCTGCAAAAATTTCATTTAAAATATCAACAGCTTCTTTTCCTTTGTTTGCCGAATCTTTACGCATTGCGTAATATTGCTCCCAATATTTAAGGAAAATGTTAAGTCCATTTTCGAATTCTTTTCCAAAAGTTTTATAACTAGCCTCATCTCCTTCAAGATAATCGCCTAAAGACCAACGTACAAAACCAGTTTGATAAGGAATTACTGCAATACCTCTTTCCTCTGCCAAACGCTTAGTAAACAACTCAAGCTCTTGGTACGAAAAGAAATCTTTAAGTATAAGGTTAAACAAGTAAGAACCATCCGAATCTAAAATAGAAACGTAATCGGCACCTCTTTCTTCTAACACTTTAGCAGCAACTTTTTTCGAAAGTTTTAAACGCTTTAAAGATTCGTTACGGAACGATTTATTAATACGGAAATCATTTAATCCTTTAACTAAATGATTTGAATAGTAGCTATAAAAAGCTTCTCCTTTATATTTAAAGTCATCTGGCAACTCTAAAACATCAAGTTTATCTAACGATAATAACTCATCTAATAAATAAATATGCAAAGGCGAACCTTCGAACATTGATGTACGAATTCCTTTTACAGGATTAACTTTATTATCAGCACAAATTTTATTTTCTCCTAAAATATACTTCTCAATCTGCTTTTTAATCTTAGATCGAGATGCATCTTTTGGAAGACTTTCCTCAAGCTGATCTTTTATTTTCTTAGCACGCTGAGCAACTTCCATTACGTTGTTTAATAAATACAACGAGTTTGAATTTCCTTTTTCTGGTGCATGTTGTTTTGTAGCAAAATCAGTTACCGGCTTACAAGCAGGCGATGCTATTAACGAACCTAATCTATCACCCGTAGCTCCTAAGTTTTTAGTAGTAGAGATAGACGAAACCATTGAAATCTTAGAATAAGTTCCAATATTATTCATTATATAACGAGAAATTGTACGCCATTTTGGCTCCTCAGGATCTTCAATTTTAACAGCATCGTTATAAGCTTCATCTAAAAATAAAGTAATTTTAGTGTTGCTTAAGAACTTCAAGAATTTAATAAGATTCTCGTTGTTAAAATCAGTTAATCCAGTAGGATTACTTGGGTCGTTAATAATTAACGTAGTGTTTTCACAAAATCTATCCCAAAGTCTACCGCTTTCGTCAAATAACTGGAAAGTAACTTTTATTGTATTAAGTTTTTTCTGTAAACGTTCGTAATCAACACGTCCATCAGCTTTTAACTCAATATCAATATCAAATGGGTTAAGATCGAAATGCTCGTAAGAGAATAAATCTTTATATTCCCAAGAAGCTTCTTTATTAAAGAAAATAAATGGATTAGGCTGACGTGTATTAAATAACAAATCACGAATAATCATTTGTACATCATCGCCAACCGAAGTATTGTTTAAATTACCTAAACCAGCAATAAATTCTTTAATTATAGTTTGATCTTTACTATCAAGGTTTTGATATTTTTCGAAAATACCTAAATCAATAAGGAAATTATGGAAACGTCCTTTATTATCGGCATCATTTTCGGCTTTAGTTAAATACTGCTTGTATTTTTCTAAAAACAAATTGATACCAAAGTTTTTATGAAATTGATTTTCAAGAGTACGCTCGTAGTTAGTAGGTATTACATTTAAAATAACCTTACAACGATCGGCTAAATCAGCATCAACAGACTTAAGTTTTCTTTCTAATAAATACTCACCGTAAGTTTTAATCTGACTACGTCCACCACCTTCAACAACAGTAGCAATATGTACGCTATCGTTATTTCCGTAAAAATATTTTCTAGTTCTCTCTTCAAACTCCTTAATTAATTCTTTATTAGATTTAAGGTGTTGTTTAGGATTTTTTACTTTCTGAATAAATTCAATGTAAGCACCAAGCTTACTTAAAGTATATTTATCCTTAATAATTTGACGAGAAAAACTGTCGAATTTCAACATTGCAAGTTCCTGACCTTTATCGTCAGTAGCAACATTTTGTTCTTTCTTTAATTTTTCTAATTCAAGTACATAATCCGAAATTTTAGCCTCAATACGCTGAGTAAAATGAGCTAAACTATCAGAGTTTACTTTATCTAAAATTAAACGCAAGTTTGACTGACTATTAGCCAACGCACCTAATTTTTTGTTATGAACTTTATTTAACGTATTTATTACATCGTTATGAAGTGCCCAAACCAAAGATGTGTTTGTACTTCTCGATTCAGTAGAATCGTCGATAAAAACAACACGAGATAACAATGGGAACCAACGATATTTGTTAAAATAGTTAGTACGCACATGCTTAACCTTAACCGCAAAAATAGTAGTACTATCAGAGTTAATTTGATCAAACACCTTTTGCTCGCTATCCTTAGCATCTCCCCACTCAATTACCTTAACCGAGTTTGGCGAAAATACTTCTCCAGCAATAAGTTTAACAGCAGTATCAGCACTACCCGAAACAACAGAGCGTCCAAATCCATTTAACCCTTTAAAGTTAATTGTTGACTCGCTACGGTTTAAGAAATTTTCTTTTTCGGCCTTAGTAGTATAATGAGTACTTTGATTTACCATTTGATCTAAAACGTCCAAAAAGTAATTCCACTGAGCCTCTTCAATATCACCTTTAACACCAATAACATCTCGGTACTTACGTAACTCCGAAACTTTATCTCCTAAAAATATATTGTATAAAAAGTCTAAAGTATTTTCGGTAACAGGAGGTGTTCCAATTGAAAAGTTAGGTGCATTTAAAATACGTTTAACTTCTGTTTTAGTTTCTCCAGCAACAAGTTCTTGGTCAATCATTGTATTTAATTGACTCTGAAACTGTGCACGCTTAGCGTTATATATAAATGCTTTAGAATCATCTTGTGGATAAATCATCAACTGAACGTCGATGTAACCCGGAATTGCTTCCTTTAATTCTAAAACATACTTATTAATTTCCAATTTCTGACGAGCAGGATCAATTGGCTCTTCGTAACAAAGACGTACAAAGCTTTTAAGACTATCAAAAACTCTGTTAGGCAAAAAGCTTTCTGCTCTTTCTCCTAAAGAAGCATACAGATTAACAAAGCCTTTAGCCTCGTCGTTTAGTTGCACTTTTGGTTCTCCATCTAATAACATATTATATCTATCTTGTGTGTTTATATCTATAATTTATGAACAAAGCAAAGATATTATTTTGAACTACATGTACACCACTACACTAAACTGATATAACAAGCAAATACACTATAAAGCATTACACAATGAAACTTCTACACTCTATTTGTGTTATAAAATTCAATGCTAGTATATTAAAAAACCACAAACCAAACTATAACACCCAACAAACAAAGCAGTTACAGCAATAATATAATCTCATACTTAAAATCAATAAAAACGAAACACATCATAAAAATTACTACAATTTAAATGTAAAAAACACTAAAATTGAGCTAAATAAAACGGTTTTTAAATAACATTTAAACTAATTACTTTCAATTTAAAACAAAAAAAGATGGAGCTTTTGGAATAAAACAGTAAAAAACTAAATAACACTGAGTAAAATTATAAAAAGACGTTTATTACATATAAGAATAACATGTAAACACTAATATAAACAAACACTTACAATATCATAAATATTTCAACATACATATAACAGATACTAAATGATTGGTTTGAAGTTTTGCAAAATAAATATCCCCTATTTATATAATCAATAGCTATTATATTAATGGTACATTACCTTTTTACGTAACACAATTTATATCAGTAATGGTTAATTTTTAATTGTCGATAGTTAATTCTCCACCTATGAATACACAAATAATTGTGTTATGGCACTTATCAGTAATTTCAAGCGTAAAAAAACTATACACCTGTTTTATATTACTTATTTTTAGAGTGCTAAATTGATAATTTAACGGAGTGTTGTATATCAAATTAAAAAACACATTATCTGTTTTAATAAATTAATAGATAATCATACGTTAAATTAATAGAACCATAATAAATCATATTATCCATTTAAAAATTGATAATATGATTTTACACTGTTAATTTTAAAACCCATAACATGAAAACAGTAAACAATTTGTTATTGCTACTAACAACATTTCTGATATTAACATCGTGCAACAATAATTATAATTCTGATAATATTAAATACAGTACCGAACTTTCGTCATCAATAATAAAAATGAATATTATAAATAATGGCACTTCAAAATCAAATGCATTAACAACATATACCGTAAGGGGTCAGGGCACAATAAACCCAACAAAAGAACTTGGTATTAAACGAAACTATAAAAGACTTATTGACTTAACCATTAAAAGTATTGAACTTGAAATTGAAAACATAAATAATAGCGGAGATAATACCCAAGAAGTAAACGAAAACAATAGTAAAATAAGATTATTAAAAGGAAGTGAATTTAACTTAACAAACAATATTAAAGAAGTAATTTTAAAAACTAAAAAAGATAATTTAATTTTAAAAAATGGTAAAATAAATATTAGCAACCTCGAAAATTACGAGATTTTAGAACAAATAATAAAATCGGGAGAACCATTTTACGTAAATATAAATGGGCAATTAAATAAAGAATACACAATAAATACTAAACTAAATATTACACTAGAATACGAGTTTGATGTTCTGAATTAAAAACAATAGCATTGTTTTTTTTACATAAATTATTTACGTAAAAAAAACAATGCTATTATTATTGCCAAAACAATTTTAGCCTCAATAAAAGGAATAAATGTTGCAATCAACCCCAATAGAATTACAACTCTTATTACAATTTTATCTTTTTTCTTTTTCTTACTATCAAAATTAACTTTCTGCATATTTTTACTTTCCATATCAAGTAAAAACACTCCATCATTCTCAATAACAAAATCGTACTCTAATAACTGACGACGAGAATTTTTATCGTGCAACGAAACTGCCGATTGCCCCGATTTAACCTCAACAATATATTTTTTACCCGACTTTTCAACAACGTAATCAAGTATTAATTTCGATTTATACTCCTTTCCATTTACACTGTATTTATGATAATGAATTTCTTGCTCGCTTATAATTTTATATCCTTTGCTTTCTAAAAAACCACGAGCCTTAATTTCTAATTCATTACCACGTTCAAAGCGTTTACGTTGCTTTCGTTTTTTATTATATGCAATTAATTTATACCTCAACAATGCTATTAAAAGTACAAACACAATAGCCATCAACAAATACATAGTTTGTTGATGGCTAATTTCTATTTTATCTAAATACTTATTCAAATTTATTTTTTATATAATTTGGTTCAACAACTTTATTTCAAGTCACAAATTCAACTTTTTTTTATTAATTAACAATTTAATGGAGTATTATTAAGACAAACCCGAAATATTTCCATCATTATCAATATCCATTCCTTCGGCTGCTGGTGTAGCAGGCAAACCTGGCATACGCATCATTTTACCCGTTATTGGAATTACAAATCCTGCACCCGATGCAATTTCAATATCTCTAACTGTAATAATAAAATCTTGTGGTCGCCCTACTAACTTATCATCATCCGAAAAAGACTTTTGTGTTTTTGCCATACAAACCGGCAATTTATCAAGTCCCAAATCGGCTATTTGCTTTAGTTTTCTTTTAGCAGCCGGCAAATATTTAACCTCTCGAGCACCATAAGTTTTATTAGCAATTTTAAAAATTTTATCTTCTACAGAATTATCCCATTTATATAATGGTTTAATTTTGTTAGTTTGATTATCAACAACCTCAGCTACAGCTTTAGCAAGTTCAACAGTACCGTTTCCTCCAAACTCCCAACCTTCAGACACAACAGCTTTAACCCCTAACTTTTGGGTTAATTCTTTTACTACCTCAACCTCTTCATCAGTATCGGTAACAAATTTATTTATTGCAACAACAGGTTCAATTCCATACATCTGAGCATTTTCAATATGCTTTGTTAAATTCTCAAAACCTTTATAAACTGCACCTGCATTTGGACTATTTACTTCCTTTAAAGAAACTCCTCCATGATAACGCAACGCACGTACAGTAGCAACAATTACAATAGTTTTAGGCGATAAACCTCCGTATCCACATTTTATATTCAGAAACTTTTCGGCACCTAAATCCGAACCAAAACCAGCCTCTGTTACCACGTAATCCGATAACGAAAGTCCCATTTTGGTAGCCAAAATAGAATTTGTACCCTGTGCTATATTTGCAAATGGCCCACCGTGTAAAATTGCTGGATTCCCTTCTAAAGTTTGCACTAAATTTGGTTTAATAGCATCTTTTAAAAGCATTGCCATTGCACCAACAGCTTTAAGATCTCGAGCATAAACTGGCTTTTTATCAAAAGTAAAACCAATTAAAATTTTACCCAGCTTACTTTTTAAATCATCCATATTATTTGCCAAACAAAGTATAGCCATAATTTCGGATGCAGGTGTAATATTAAAACCATCCTGACGAGGAACTCCATTTGTAGTACCTCCCAACCCAATAGTTATATCTCTTAACGAACGATCGTTCATATCCATAACTCTTTTCCAAAGTATTGTACGAGGATCGATACCAATACTTTTAGTTCGAGATTGAATATTGTTATCAATTAAAGCTGCCAATAAATTATTAGCCTTTTCAATTGCTGAAAAATCTCCAGTAAAATGCAAATTAATATCCTCCATAGGAATAACCTGAGAATATCCACCACCTGCAGCTCCTCCTTTTATACCAAACACAGGCCCTAATGATGGCTCACGTAAAACAACAATTGTTTTCTTTCCTATTTTATTTAATCCTTCTGATAAACCAATAGAAACCGTTGTTTTACCTTCTCCTGATGGTGTTGGAGTTAATGCAGTAACCAAAATTAAATTACTGTTAGCTACCTTTTCTTCGTTAATTAAATTAAGAGGTAATTTTGCTTTGTATTTACCATACATTTCAAGCTCACACTCTCCTACTCCAATTTTTTCTGCAATTTTTTTTATATGTAATATATCTGCTTCTTGAGCAATTTCTAAATCCGATTTATATTTTTTCATTGTATATATATTAAGTAACTGATTTTAAAACTAAAACCAATAAAATAGTCGTATTTCATTATTAAAACTTAACGAATATACATATTTAGTAAAGCTAACTACAAATAAAACAACAATTTAATATTACGAATTATAATTATATTGAAATAATAATTGGCTAAAATTTACGATAAAGCCCTTTGGTTAGTTAAAAAGTATATTTTTGCAGAACTGAAAGATAAATACAATTACAAATAACATTATCAATATTAAAAATGATATACGTAAAAAAACTATTCCGATACATTAGTCCATATACTAGATATGGTGTTTTAAACATTATTTTCAATCTACTTTATGTTCTGTTTTCTTTATTTTCAATATCGGTACTTATGCCGGTAATGGGGATTTTATTTAAAACTCAAGAATCAGTTTTTGTTAAACCAATTTACCACGGAATTGGATCGGCATCGGAATACGCAACAAAATCGTTAAACTACTATATAACAATGCAAATGGAACAGCATGGTCCTATGCAGGCATTGGCTATTATTAGTGTGGCAGGTGCTGTTATGTTTTTATTCAAAAATCTTTTCAGGTTTTTGGCAGTTTACGAACTATCGTTTTTACGTACCGGAATTATTAAAGATTTAAGAGACGAGCTACACCACAAAGTAATAAACCTACATACCGGATTCTTTTCTAATCAACGTAAAGGAGATATTATGGCACGTATTACTACAGATATAAACGAAATTCAGGGTACTTTTTTAAATTCTATTGAGCAGCTTATTCGTGAACCGTTTATGATTGTATCAACATTAACTTTAATGATTTATTTAAGTCCGGAGTTAACTGTTTTTGTATTTGTATTACTTCCTGTTTCTGGTTTTTTAATATCATCAATAGGATCGTCGTTAAAAAAGAAATCGGCGGTTGCACAAAAACTTAACGGATATATTTTATCGTTAGTTGAAGAGCATATTAACGGAATTAGAGTTATTAAGGCTTTTACTGTTGAAAAAAACATTGAAGAGAAATTTGAAAACACTACCACCGAATATCGTACTGCAATGATTAGCGTACTTAACCGAAATGCAATGGCATCGCCTATTTCTGAATTCTTAGGTTCGTTAGTTATTTTTACAATTGTTGGTTACGGTGGATATTTAGTACTTGGAGGAGAAAGCGATCTTAAACCTCAAGAGTTTTTTGTGTATATAGGTTTGTTTTATCAAATACTTAATCCAGCAAAGGCATTAACATCGGCTTATTACAACATGCTTAAAGGTTCGGCTTCGGCAGAAAGAATTTTCGAAATACTTGAAACTAAAAACGAAATTACCGACAAAGACAATGCTAAAGAAATTAAGTTGTTTGAAGAAGATATTAAACTAAATAATATTACTTTTAAATACGAAGAAAACGAAAATTACGTTGTTAAAGATGTTTCGTTTAAAGTATCGAAAGGAAAATCGGTTGCTTTAGTTGGACAATCGGGTAGTGGAAAAACCACAATTGCCAATCTTATTCCAAGATTTTACGACACTACTGGCGGAGAAATTTTAATTGATGGAGTAAATATAAAAGATGTATCTAAAAAATCGTTACGCTCGTTAATTGGAATTGTAACTCAAGAATCTATTTTGTTTAACGATTCGATAAGTAGCAACCTTACACTTGGAGTTGATAATGTAAGTGAAGAAGAAATAATAAAAGCGGCTAAAATTGCAAATGCTCATGAATTTATTACAAACTTACCAAATGGTTATGATACTAACATTGGTGACGGTGGAAATAAATTATCGGGTGGACAAAAACAGCGTTTATCAATTGCACGTGCAATTTTAAATAATCCACCAATTTTAATTTTAGATGAAGCAACATCGGCTTTAGATACCGAAAGCGAAAAATTGGTACAACAAGCTTTGGGTAATTTAATGGAAAACAGAACTTCAATAATTATTGCACACCGTTTATCTACAATTAAAAATGCCGATTCAATAATTGTAATGAAACAAGGTGAGATTTTAGAACAAGGGAATCATGAAAATTTATTAAATAAAAAAGGAGAATATTACAAACTTATTCAAATGCAATCGTTTGAATAAACTTTAAAATATATCCTATTTTAATGATGATATTTCTATATCATAAAATACTAAAAAAATCGTCTTAATTTAAAAATTAAGACGATTTTTTTATATTAAAAGCAGTATAAACTTCATTTTAAGACTCAAACAAACAACACATCTTACTGATTTACTACAACTTAACACACACGAAACTGCTTTTATCATCTAATTCTTAATTACCTCTTTAAACTTATTCTAAATAACAATGTTATTCTTATATTTGCATAATATTCAAAATCACTTTGAATTATCACTGAAACAGTATTTTATTTCAATTAGAAATGAACAACATCAAGGAAAGCATTGACGAATTAATTGAAAGCATTGGAGACAACCATATAGGTACATCGGTTGATACACCTATGCGTGACGATGCATTCGACAAATCAGACGACGAGAAAAAAGAAGTAATTGAGCAATATTTTGCTAATATTATGGAAACTCTTGGGCTTGATCTTACTGACGATAGTTTGCAAGGCACACCACGCAGAGTAGCAAAAATGTTTGTTAACGAAATTTTTAGCGGTTTAAACCCTAAAAACAAACCTAAAATGTCGAGTTTCGACAATAAATATCAATATGGCGAAATGCTTGTTGAAAAAAACATTACTGTTTATTCAACCTGCGAGCACCACTTTTTACCTATTGTAGGGAAAGCACACATTGCCTACATATCAAAAGGAAAAGTTGTTGGTTTATCAAAAATGAACCGTCTTGTTGAATATTACGCTAAACGTCCACAAGTACAAGAACGCATGACTATGCAAATTGTAAAAGATTTACAAGAAACTCTTGGCACTAAAGATGTTGCATGTATTATTGATGCAAAACACCTATGCGTAAATTCAAGAGGAGTTAGCGATGTGGCATCAAGCACAGTAACTTCAGAATATGGAGGAGCATTTAAAGACGATAAAGTAAAGAAAGAATTTTTAGGATACATAAAATTAGATACCGATTACAACGGAATTTAATTGGCTATAATAAAAAAAGTATATTATTTTTGTCCTCTCCAAGTTTTATTGGAGAGGACTTTTTTATTGTTCATAATCTATAATTGCATAAACTACATTACATCAATGTAAAAAATATTTTTTATGAACTTAAAACTAAGAAACTAAACTCATGATAAAAGAAAACAATTTAACAGTATATAATTCGCATAGCGGAAAAAAAGAAATATTTGTACCTGTACTAAAAAATCATGTAGGTATGTATGTGTGTGGGCCAACAGTTTACTCAAACGTACACTTGGGTAACGCACGTACTTTTATTAGTTTCGATATGATTTATCGTTACCTAAAACATTTAGGGTACAAGGTTAGATATGTTAGAAATATTACGGATGCTGGTCATTTAGAAGATGATTCGGATGATGGAGAAGATAAAATTTCGAAAAAAGCACGTCTCGAAAAACTTGAGCCAATGCAAATTGTTCAGCATTACACCGTCGATTTTCATGATGTGTTACGTAAATTCAACAACATTCCACCAGATATTGAGCCTACAGCAACCGGACATATTGTTGAACAAATTAATATTGCCAAAAAAATTATTGAAAACGGTTTTGCTTACGCAATAAATGGTTCTATTTATTTTGATGTTGCTAAATACAACGAAACAAATAACTACGGAGAACTTTCGGGTAGAAACATTGAAGATTTATACTCAAATACTAGAACTCTTGAAGGGCAAAATGAAAAGAAAAACCCTCAGGATTTTGCTCTTTGGAAAAAAGCAAACTATACACATTTACAACATTGGGATTCGCCTTGGGGAGAAGGATTTCCGGGCTGGCACCTTGAATGTACTGCAATGAGCACTAAGTATTTAGGAGAAACTTTTGATATTCATGGCGGTGGAATGGACTTAAAATTTCCACACCACGAATGTGAAATTGCTCAGAATAAAGCAGCTACCGGAAAAGATCCTGTTAAATATTGGCTACACGCCAACATGCTTACTCTTAACGGAAAAAGAATGAGTAAATCAACAGGAAACACTTTAAATCCTGATGAATTATTTACCGGAAATACTCCTTTATTAAACAAAGGATTCCACCCTGCTGTGGCACGTTTCTTTATGATGCAGGCGCATTACCGCAGTGTTTTAGATTTTTCTAATGATGCACTAACTGCTTCCGAAAAAGGATATCAAAAATTAATGAATGGTATTAAAGCTGTTGATAATTTAACATCTAAAAAAGAATCAACTTTTGATGTTAAAGCATGGGTAGGAAAATGCTATTCGGCAATGGACGACGATTTTAATACTACCATATTAATATCTCATTTATTCGATGCGGTTAAAATCATTAATCAAGTTGCCGACAATAAAGCATCGTTAACAAAAGATGATTTAGAGTTATTATCAACATCAATAAAAGCATTTGTTTTTGATGTTATGGGTATTGAAAATATTAGTACCGATAATAGTTCAAGCAAACTTGAAGGTGTTGTAAATATGCTTATTGAAATGAGAAAAGATGCCAGAACTAATAAAGATTGGGCTTTATCTGATAAAATAAGAGACGAACTTAAAGAATTAGACATTCAGCTTAAAGACGGAAAAGACGGTACTACTTTTACCGTATAATATATTTTACATACTAC
Source organism: Ichthyobacteriaceae bacterium (assembly GCA_023145615.1). Taxonomy (GTDB): domain Bacteria; phylum Bacteroidota; class Bacteroidia; order Flavobacteriales; family JADGDT01; genus JADGDT01. Next base: position 12,169 of record JAGLDK010000034.1, read on the forward strand.
AACTTCATATTTAATAATTACATATAAAAATGAAGTTGTAGTAGTAATTATAGTGGCTGTATCACTCTCCTAAAATATTAGGAATTTGTAAAAAGTGTATAAACTTTTTACAAATTACAGTTTTAAAATACTTATTAAATAAGAACCCAACAAACCATAAAATAACAGTTATGGATATATCAAAAATTATAGCAATTCCGTTTATATGGTTTGTTAAATTTTATAAAGTTGCATTATCTCCTTACTTAGGATCTAATTGTAGATACAGCCCTACTTGCTCAACATACACTATTGAGGCTTTGCAAAAACACGGCATAATTAAGGGTGGTTGGCTGTCAACAAAAAGAATTGTAAGTTGCAACCCTTGGGGAGGTCATGGACACGACCCTGTTCCTGAAGCTAAAATAAAAACTAAAAAACTTAATATTAAAAAATAATGACCTTATTATCAATTGTATGGGATGTGCCTAGAGGTTTACAAATAGGCAGTTTCGAACTTAGATATTATAGTTTAATGTTTGCAATTGCATACATGCTTGGATATCAGATTTTGAAAAAAATATTTATTGAAGAGAAAATAAACATCGAGCATGCCGATACTGTTTTTATGTACTCAATGTTATCGATGGTTGTTGGTGCACGTTTAGGACATGTTTTCTTTTATGATTGGGATTACTACTCTCAGAATTTAAGCGAAATACCTAAGGTTTGGCATGGCGGATTAGCAAGTCATGGTGCAGCGGTAGCAATGATTCCAACATTTATGTACATTGCTAAAAAAGTATTAAACAAACCACCACTTTGGCTTTTAGACCGTATGAGTTTAACTGTGGCTTTGGCTGGAGTTTTTATACGTTTAGGAAATTTAATGAATTCGGAAATAGTTGGTAAAGCAACCGATTTGCCTTGGGCATTTGTATTTGTAAACTCATACCTTCCTGATCCTTTAACTCCCCGTCACCCATCTCAAATATACGAATCGTTGGGTTATTTAATTACCTTTGGTGTACTTTGGTATTTATTCTTTAAAACCGATAAAAAGAAATACTTAGGATACGTATTCGGTGTATTTTTAGCAATGCTTTTCTCTGTACGTTTTTTAGTAGAATTTGTAAAAGAAAACCAAGAATCATTTGAAGATAGCATGTCTTTAAACATGGGGCAATGGCTTAGTGTACCTTTAATTTTAATCGGAATATATTTAACAATAACGGCTAAAAGCAAAATATTTAACTATGAAAAATAAAACGAATAAAAATAAGTACATCAGTTATGTGATGATAATTTTGGCTATTGCTTTTGGTATTACTTATGTACTAAGTAATTTTCCATCCGACAAATTAAAAACCCGAAAAACCAATCCAAACAAGGTGAATATACCATTTACCAAACATGCCGATTTAAGTATAATTTCGGCAAGTGGTGATACTATTAAAAACATAAACATTGAAATTGCTGATAGCGAATTCGAAACTCAACAGGGTTTAATGTACCGTAGTAGCATGAAAGAAAACAATGGTATGTTATTTGTTTTTAAAGATAATAAACCACGTCATTTTTACATGAGAAACACTCGTATTGGTTTAGATATTATTTACATAAATGATGAAAACATAATTGTAAGTTTTGCTAAAGATGCAAAACCTTACGATGAAACTTCTTTACCATCAACCTATCCAGCTAAATATGTTTTAGAAATAAATGATGGCTTAGTTGACAAATGGAGAGTTAAACCTGGAGATAAAATTGTTGTTACAAAATTATAGTTAACTGTAATTACAAATAAAATACACAAGGCACCAATTTTAAATATCCTTTTAGATTGGTGCTTTTTTAATATACATAATCATATATATTAAAATTCGGACATAAAAAAAACGTCTTATAATAATTACAATCATGATTGTAATTATTATAAGACGTTTTTATGTATATAAATATCTGAACTTAAATAATTAAGCTACTATAACTTCTTGTTCAACTACAGGAAGGTTAGCAATTTGATTTCCTTCAATATCTTTAAAGTAGTTTACAGTACCTACTTTTAATTCCATTGTAGATTCATCATCACAACAAATCATACCCTTAGGGTGCAACTGAAGCATTGATATAGTCCACATGTGATTTACACCTTCTTCTACAGCTTGTTGTAAAGCACGAGCTTTATTATATCCGTTTACTATAACTAATACTTCTTTTGCAGCCATTACAGTACCTACACCAACAGTAAGTGCAATAGATGGAACTTGCTTAATATCGTTATTAAAGAAACGAGAATTAGCTACTTTAGTATCGTGTGTAAGAGTTTTAATTCTGGTTTTTGATGTTAATGAAGAACCAGGCTCGTTAAATGCAATGTGTCCATCAGGACCAATTCCACCTAAGAATAAATCAATACCTCCGAAAGATTCAATTTTAGCTTCGTAATATGCACATTCAACTTCTAAATCATCAGCATTACCATCTAAAATATTTATATTTTCAGCAGGAATATCAATAAAATCAAAGAAGTTTTCGTTCATAAAGTAGTGGTAACTCTGAGGGTGATCTTCAGAAATACCAACATACTCGTCCATATTAAAAGTAACTACATTTTTAAAAGAAACTTTTCCTTCTTTATGTAAAGTAACAAGTTCTTTATAAACTAAAATTGGAGATGAACCTGTTGGTAAACCAAGTACGTATGGTTTATCCGATTCGCCTGCAGCCTTGTTTATTTTTGCAGCTACGTAATAGGCTATCCATTTAGCCATTCTTTCTTTCTCTTCGTGGATTAAGATTCTCATGTTGTGATTTTTATTATTTGGTTTCACCTTACTAAATAAAGCATGGTGTTGTTTTTCTCTTTGATGTATCAAATATTTAACACTAAAAAATAATCTATACACTAAACATATAGTAGATTAAATACATGGTTGCAATACATCTGCGAATATATAAAGTTTAGTGTAAATTCAATGATATATTATTACCAATAATAAGTTATTGATGACATATTAAATAGTACACTTTAATATGTTATCAAATAAAAAAAACACCCTCTCATAAATCTTAATAAAAAGACCTACAAGAGGGTGTTTAATATTTAATATAAAAAACAGATTATAGTTAATTAACAACTACAATATTTTTATTTCACTTTAGCCTCAACCCACTTACGTGCATTAATAAATGCTTCAATCCAAGGCGATACCTCATCTTTTCTAGCATCATCGTACTTAGCCCAGTTCCATGGAAAAATAGCACGTTCAAGGTGTGGCATCATAGCTAAATGTCTACCGTTGTTTGATGCTATTGCAGCAGTTCCGAAGTCCGATCCGTTTGGATTTGCAGGATACCCACTGTAAGTATATTTACCTACAATATTATAATCCTTCATGGCATTTGGCATATTAAATTTACCTTCTCCATGAGCAACCCAAACTCCTAATTGAGTATTCCCTAATGTTTTAAACATTACAGAATTATTTTTAGGAATATTCATTGTAATAAATCCTGACTCAAATTTATGAGAATCGTTGTGTAACATTTTAGGTTTAACAGCATGGTCGGGGTTTATTAACTCCATTTCCATCATAAGCTGACAACCATTACAAACACCCAAACTTAAAGTATCCTCTCTGTTATAGAAATTCTCTAATGCCTGTTTTGCTTTTTCGTTGTATTTAAATGCTCCTGCCCAACCTTTAGCCGACCCAAGCACATCAGAGTTAGAGAATCCTCCAACAAACACAATGTAATTAACATCTTCAAGATTTTCTCTTCCCGAAATTAAATCGGTCATGTGTATATCTTTAACATCAAAACCAGCCAAATGCATTGCATAAGCCATTTCTCTATCTCCGTTTACACCTTTTTCTCTAATAATAGCAGCTTTAATTCCGCTACGTTCTTTTCTATCTTTAGTAAGTCCTAAATCGGCAAGTTTACCTGTAAACTTCTTAGGAAACTTAAAATTCAAAGGCTGATTAGCATAGTTTTCGAAACGCTCTTCAGCTAATTTTTCTCCACTCTGCTTTCTATCTAAAAGGAAAGAAGTTTTAGTCCAAACATCTCTTAAATAAGCTACATCAAATTCTTCAAACTCATCGCCTAAAATAATTTGCAACATCTCACCTTCTTCGGCAACTCCAATAACATGGTTACTTACACCCTTATCAGTTAAGAATTCAGAAACATCCTCTCCGTTTTCAACCTGAATTAACAATCCAGAATTTTCAGCAAAAAGAACTTTAATCATATCCTTTTCTCCAAGCGGAGTTAAATCAACCGACGCTGTAAGATTTTGTTCCGCAAAAGTCATCTCTAACAAAGCAGTAATTAAACCACCAGCCGAAATATCATGTCCAGCCAAAATTTTACCATCCTGAATTAATTCCTGAATAGCTTTAAATCCTGCCGCAAATTTATCGGTATCTTTAATTGTTGGCACCTCAGCACCAAGTTTATTTAAAACCTGAGCAAAAGACGAACCACCAAGTTTAAAATCATCGTTCGATAAATCAACATAAATAATGCTATTACCTTCGATTGTTTTTAATACTGGCTCAACTACTTTAGTTATATCATTAACCTCAGCACCTGCCGAAATAATTACCGTACCAGGAGCAAATACTTTTTCATCGCCATATTTTTGGGTCATTGATAAAGAATCTTTTCCTGTTGGAATATTAATTCCTAAATCAATAGCAAATTCCGAAACTGCTTTTACAGCCTTATACAAACGAGCATCTTCTCCTTTGTTTTTAGCAGGCCACATCCAGTTTGCAGATAATGATACTGATTTTAACGACTCAGTCATTGGAGCCCAAACAATATTAGTAAGAGCTTCGGCAATTGAGTTTCTCGACCCTGCAACAGGATCAATTAAAGCCGATACCGGAGAATGTCCGATAGCAGTTGCCACACCAAACTCTCCTCTGTAATCAAGTGCCATAACACCAACATCGTTTAATGGCAATTGTAAACTACCACAAGTTTGTTGTTTTGCTACTTTACCAGTTACCGAACGGTCAACCTTATTTGTTAACCAATCTTTCGATCCTACAGCTTCAAGCTGAAGTACCGATTCTAGATACTCGTGTAACTTTATTTTATCGTATGATACAGCCTCAAATTTCGATTGTGCATCAACGTCAGTCATTATAGTTTTAGGAGGGTTACCAAACATATCTTCCATTTGAAGATTTATTGGTGCATCCTTAGTTTTTGTATTTTCGAATTTAAATTGGTGATCGTTAGTTGCAACACCTACCTCATACATTGGAGCACGCTCTCTATCAGATACTCTTTGTAATAAAGCAATGTTTTCTTCTTTAATAACCAATCCCATTCTTTCCTGACTTTCGTTTCCTACAATTTCTTTATCAGAAAGTGTTGGATCTCCAATAGGAAGTTTATCAGTATAAATTGTACCACCTGTATCTTCAACAAGTTCCGAAAGAGAATTTAAATGCCCTCCTGCTCCGTGATCGTGTATTGATACAATTGGATTAACATCAGCTTCAACCATGGCACGTATAGCATTCATGGCACGTTTTTGCATTTCAGGATTACTACGTTGAATTGCGTTTAATTCAATTCCACTTTCGTGATGACCAGTATCAACTGATGATACAGCACTACCACCCATTCCAATACGGTAGTTATCTCCACCTAATATTACAATTTTATCACCATCCTCAGGCTCACCTTTTAAAGCATCGGCATGTTTTGCAAAACCAATACCTCCAGCAAGCATAATTACTTTATCAAAACCAAGTTTTGTAGCATTTTCTTCGTGCTCGAAAGTAAGTACCGAACCTGTAATTAAAGGCTGTCCGAATTTATTTCCAAAATCAGAAGCTCCGTCTGAAGCCTTAATTAAAATATCCATTGGAGTTTGGTAAAGCCACTTACGTTCTTCCATACCTTCCTCCCACTTTCTATCTTCAGCCAAACGAGAGTAAGACGTCATATAAACAGCAGTTCCAGCTAATGGCAACGAACCTTTACCTCCTGCCAATCTATCTCTAATTTCTCCACCAGCTCCAGTTGCAGCACCATTAAAAGGCTCAACAGTTGTTGGGAAGTTATGAGTTTCGGCTTTTAAAGAAATAACCGATTTAATTTCTTTTGTTCCGAAAAAATCAGCTTTATCATGAGATTTAGGAGCAAACTGCTCAATCATAGGACCTTCTACAAACGAAACATTATCTTTATAAGCCGATACTATTTTGTTTGGATTTTCCGAAGAAGTGTTTCTAATCATTCTAAACAACGACTCTGGCATTTCCTTTCCATCAATAACAAATGTACCGTTGAAAATTTTATGACGACAGTGCTCGGAATTTACCTGAGAAAAACCAAATACTTCAGAATCGGTAAGCTCACGATTTAGCTTTTTAGCCAAACCTTCTAAATACCCAACTTCATCATCATTCAAAGCCAAACCTTCTACCTTATTATATTCAGCAATATTTTTTACACTGATAATAGGTTCAGGATCATGTTCAATTGTAAAAGTTTTTTGATTTAAACCCTTGTACATAGCCTGTAACATTGGATCGAAATCATTTTTTTCTCCAGCAATAAAAAACTCCTCTACACGCAAAATGCCATTGATTCCCATATTCTGAGTAATCTCAACGGCATTTGTGCTCCAAGGTGTTATCATTTCTCTACGAGGCCCAATAAAAACCCCTTCTAATTCATTAGCGTTCACTTTTTCGGCGTCGCCGAACAACCAAGTTAGTTTTTCTGTGTTTTCAGAATCTATCTCGTTTGAAGAATCAACAACGTAATATTGATTCACTTGTCCTTTGAAAAATAGTAACATCTATTATAAAGTTATGTTGTTTTTAGCAAGTGGCAAAAGTATAAAAATTACTCAATAAATGAAAGTTTAATAATACACTCATACTCACTAAAGTAGTTACAAATTTCACTATATTTAAGTAACTATTTTACCAAATCTAAGCCAATTATCATGAGATCAATACTGAAAATGATATTAAGCATATCAAAAAAAGGAGAAATATATACTCTATTAATCTTTTTTGCATCAACATTCATTGCAACCTTACTAGCACACATTGGTTTATCAGTAAAAAATAAAACAATAAGTTTTGAAAATTTTTTAACTGATGTTGGTTTAATTCCTCTAATTATTACTGTTTTTATTGTAATTCCTATAATGTATTTTATACACGGACTTATATCTGATCAAAATAAATACTTAAACAAAAGTAATCATCTAAAAAAACAAACAGTAACACTTGAAAAACTGAAGCATTTTAGAGAAGTTTTATTTGAAGAAATTACAGATGGAGTTACTCTAATAAATCAAAATGGTGAATTTATTGACTGTAATAAAAGTGCTTATGAAATTTTTGGATGCCGAAATAAAAAAACATTTATAGGTACTAAAATTACCGACTTTGCCTTAAAAATACAACCTGACGGAGCAAATTCGGAAGAAAAAATAGCAAAACTAACTGAAAAAGCAATTAAAAACGAACAGGTGCTTTTTGAATGGCACAGCATTAAAAAAGGTGGGCAAACATTTTGGACTGAAATAAAACTTAAAAAAATTGTAATTAACAATAAAGTTAATCTACAAGCAATAATCATAGATATTACAGATAAAAAAAATCAAGAAGAAACATTATTAAGATATTATTCTGAACTTACCGAATCTGAAATATTTCATAAAATGCTATTTGATAAAGCCAACGATGGAATAATGATTTTTAACAAAAAAAACAAGTTTATCAAATGCAATCCTAAGGCATTAAGTCTTTTGGGTTACGAATCGCATAACGACATAATTGGTCTTTCACCAGAAGAAATTTCACCAAAAAAACAACCAAATGGAGAATTATCGTCAAATTTAATTAAAGATATAATTAAACAAACAATTAAAGACACTCCGCACATATTCGATTGGGTTCATATTAAATCAAACGGAGAAGAAATATATACTCAGGTATCGCTAAACTTAATTCGAATTAAAAACGAGATTCATTTTCAGGCTACAATCAGAGATAGATCAATAGAAATTGACAATTCTAAAAAAGCAACTCAAGCATCATTATTAATACAAACCAATCAAAGATTAAGGTGTGCAACTAAAAAATTAAAACAACAACAAACAACTCTCGAAAATCAGAAACAAGAAATAGAGCACGAAAAAGAAAATGCACTTTCCGAAAAATTTAAAGCAGAAAGAGCATCGTATTACAAATCAATATTTTTGGCAAATATGAGCCACGAAATCCGTACTCCATTAAATGGAATAATCGGAATAACCGAAATGCTAAAAGATACCCAATTAACAGATCAACAAATTGAATTAAATAAAATATTAAAATCATCGGGAAACAATTTACTAGCAATTGTAAATGATGTTATTGATTATTCTAAAATTGAAGCAGGAGAATTGTCGTTAGAAGAAATTCCAACTGATTTAAATAAAGAAATTACTGAGGTTTATAACCTATTAAAATACAAAACAAGTAACAAAAAAATTGATTTTGTATTTAATTTTGATGATGCAATACCTAAACACGTAATAACCGACCCTAATAGGTTTAAACAAATAATAATAAACTTAGTAAACAACGCTATTAAGTTTACACCCAAAGGATATGTTAAAATTGATGCCACTTTAGTTAAAAAACAAGATGATAAAGTAAGTATTAAATTTGCAGTAAAAGATACCGGAATAGGGATTAACAAAGAAGCTCAAACTCGTTTATTCGAGCATTTTACTCAAGCCGATGCGTCAACTACTCGTAAGTACGGCGGTACTGGCTTAGGACTAGCAATATCTAAAAAGCTAATAAACCTAATGGATGGCGAAATTTTTGTACATAGTGATATAGACATGGGTTCTACTTTTTGGTTCGAAATTGAATACAAATACACCAAAAGCACTCCTGCAACAACAACAACAACAACAACAACAACAACAACAACAACAAATGTAGAATACAACAACAACAACAACAACAACCTAAATGTTTTGATAGTTGATGATGTGCCTACAAATTTAATGGTGGCAAAACATATAATGAACAAAATAACCAATAAAATAACTACTGCAAATAATGGTTTAGAAGCTTTTGAATTATGTAAAAAAAACAAATACGATTTAATATTAATGGACATACTAATGCCGGTAATGGATGGCTACACTGCAACCAAACAAATAAGGATACATGAAGCTGAAAATGATTTAGATAAGTCTAAAATAATTGCCTACACTGCTAGCCATTTAAAAGGAGATAAAGTAAAATGCATAAATGCTGGAATGGATAATTATTTGGCAAAACCACTCGATTCGAAATTATTATTAAAGATGGTAAACCAAGAAAAAATTATTCTTGAAGAAGCTATTATTTAACTACTATTATAAGAACCTAACAAATTAACAAACCCCACTTGTTATAAATGAATTACGTTTATAAAATACTGTTATTACTAGCATTCTTAATAAATAGCTCTACCATTTTGGCATTGGACAAAAACATTCCAATTTCCAAACGAGGAGTTATGGATTTACAACAATGGAATTTTAATAATAACGGAAACATTGAACTTAATGGTAAATGGGAATTTTATTGGAATAAACTATTAACCCCAAATAATTTTATAAATACGCAAAAAGAGCCACACTATGCCGAATTTAAAAAATTATGGAACTCGTTAAATGTAGTTTTTCCCGAAGTTAATGCCTTTGGAAGTGCCACATACAGATTAAATATTAAAATTGATAGTACAAAAAATAGAACATTAGCATTAGGAATTCCTCCCCTATACACATCGTATAAAATTTGGATAGATGGTAACGAAGTTGGTAAATCGGGAACAACGGCTTTGAGTAAAAAAAATTACATTCCTTTTTGGGAACGAAAAACTATACCTTTTACTAGTAATGGAAATAATATTGAAATAATAATTCAGATTAGTAATTACGATCACAGCAAAGGAGGCCCAGGATACTCTTTATTATTAGGTAATTTCTCTGAAATTCAACGATATAAAGATCAATTAATAACATTTGATATGTTTTTAATTGGTGCACTTATTATGGGTGGAATTTATTTTTTAGGCTTATTTAAATTTGGTAGTAATAGTAATAGCGTACTATATTTTGCATTATTTTCTTTTATATTTAGCTATAGAATTATTTCTACAGAACCTTATGTAATAAGCGAAATATTCCCGAATATACCATGGTATATTTTCTTGAGGCTAGAGTATATAAGTTTATACTTAAGCACTTATATATTCTTTAAATTTATTGAAGAATTATTTCCAAACGAAATAAACTACTTGTTTTTAAGTATTTACAAAATAACACCCCTACTTACAACAGCATTTACAATATTTGCACCTGCTTTTTACTTTACACAATTAATTGGATCGTATTTAATATTTATAATAAGTGGTACTTTATACTTAATTTATATTACTCTAAAAGCCGTTAAAAACAAACGAATAGGTGCAGTTTACACACTTTATAGTTTTATAACAATTGGAGTTATTTCAATAATAAATATGTTTGATTATTGGGGATATTATAGTTCTCCTAAATTTATATACATTATTGGTTACATATTATTTTTCTTCTTTCAATCTTTAATACTGTCATATAGATTTACTGCTCAATATAAAGAATCTACAAAACAAGCCGAATTAGCAACCTTAGCAAAATCTGACTTTTTATCAACAATGAGTCATGAAATTAGAACTCCTATGAATGGAGTAATTGGAATGACTTATTTATTACAAAAAACAAATCTCAACAAAATTCAGAAAGAATATGTTGATATAATTAATGTTAGTGGAGAAAATTTACTTACTGTAATAAATGATATTCTAGATTTTTCTAAAATTGAACAAGGTAAAATGGAGCTCGAAAATATGAGTTTCGATTTAAGAAAAATTATTGACGATACTTTAACTGTACTCCGTATTAGTGCTGAAAAAAAAGAAATAGAACTTATTTTAGATATGGACTACAATGTACCTAGATATATAATATCTGATTCTGTTAGAATTAAACAAATACTTATAAACTTAATTAACAACGCACTAAAATTTACAAGCAAAGGAAGTATTACAACTAAAGTTATACTAAACTCAATAATAGATAATAAACACGAAATTAAATTTGAAATAATTGATACAGGTATTGGAATTCCTGAAAACAAATTAAATAGACTGTTTAAAACTTTTTCTCAGGTAGATTCATCAACAACAAGGCAATACGGAGGAACAGGATTGGGTTTGGCTATTTCTAAAAAACTATCGGAATTATTAGGTGGAGAAATTGGAGTAAGATCAACACCCAACATTGGCTCAACATTTTATTTCACAATAAAAGTAAATTCAGATTCTGAAAAATCTATTCTTCAGAAAACAAAAGATCAAGAAAAATTTAAAGGCAAAAAAACAATTATACTCGACGATAATCATGTTAACTTAATAATACTATCATCTCAGCTTAAAGAATTTGGTATTGAAGTAACTTCCGAATCGAACCATTATAATTTTATAGAAAAAGTAAAAAATAACAATTACGATTTAGCCATACTCGATATGAAGTTAAATAATACAACAGGAGTTGAGGTTGCTAAAGAGGTTAAAACAATTACAAAAGCTGTAAAAATGCCAATGTTTTTATTTTCATCGGTTAAAACGGACAATACAGATGTAATAAACACTCTATTTAAAAGCTACTCTACAAAACCTGTAAGAGAAGAAAAATTGATTTCCGAGCTCCATAAAATTTTCAACAACAATGAAAGTAAATTAGAACTTTCAACAATAAACACAAAACAAAAAAGCGTAAACAATGAAATAAACTATATAAATAATGATGTAAATATACTTGTTGCCGAAGATAATATAATCAATCAGAAAGTTGCGGCGGGTGTTATAAAAAACCTAGGATATAAAACTGATATTGCCAACGATGGCTTAGAAGCTGTTGAAGCTTGTAAAGTAAAAGATTACGATATTGTTTTTATGGATTTACAAATGCCAAATATGGGAGGTATTGATGCTTGTAAAAAAATATTCGAAAATTGCATTATCAATTCTAAGCCCAATCCAACTATAATTGCCATGTCTGCAAATGTATTTCAAGAATCTAGACAAATGTGCGAAAATGTTGGAATGAAAGGTTTTGTAAATAAACCAATTGTGGCAAACGAATTAAATAAGTGCATTAAAAGATGGAGTGTTGAATTAATTCAACATCAAGTATAAAAACCACATTTTAAACCAAACAAATATTTGTATTTTCACAAAACCAAATTAAAATATAACCATGGCTTTAAAACGAAATAAAAAATCATTTTTATTATTAGTTCTTAACGGAATAGCCATGGGAACTGCAAATAAAATACCAGGAGTATCGGGTGGAGCTGTTGCATTTGTTGTTGGTTTTTATGAAGAACTAATATATTCTTTACAAAAATTTAACCGCAAAGCTTTTGCTTTGTTAACCAAAAGAGGATTTAGTAAATTTTATCAATATATAAATGGGAAGTTTTTAATAGCAATATTTTCGGGTACAATAATAAGTTTTTTTACAGTATCGAAAGGTTTAGATTTTTTACTTAACAAATACGAACTTAATGTATGGGGTTACTTTTTTGGATTAATATTGGGTTCTATATATTTTGTATCGAAAGAATTTAAAGATTGGAACTTTAAAACTTTTTTAAGTTTACTAATAGGAATTTCAATAGGAATTTCATTTTCATTCATAACTCCATCAACCGAAAACGACAACTTGTTCTTTGTTTTCTTTTGTGGTATAATAAGTGTTTCGGGCATGACTTTACCAGGATTATCGGGGTCATTTATATTAATGGCAATGGGTAATTATGTTATGCTGATGGTAGATTCGGTAAACGCTTTGTACGATATTATATTTTCATCTTTTCAGTTTAATTTTTCGTGGATAAATAACTCCGAAACAATTCGTTTATTAAAAATATTAATTGTTTTTGTATTTGGGTCGGTAATTGGATTAATTTCTCTTTCACACATTTTAGGATATTTACTTAAAAGATATCATCAAATGGTAATTGCTTCAATAATAGGAATTATTACAAGTAGTTTAGGTATTGTGTGGCCTTGGAAAGAAAAATTATATTTAACCGATGATATGGGAAGTGTTGTTGTTTTAAAAAATGGGCACAGAGTTGTAATAGAATTTACATCGTATTTACCCGAATTAAATAATACAAATACAATAACCACAATTATAATTATACTATTAGGCGTAATTACAGTTATTGCACTTGAAAGATTAAAACCAAAAGTAATAAAAAATTAATTTTTATCCGGTTTTACTTATATGTCTTAAACCATCTTTATCTAAAATTTCAACTACTGAATTTTCGATAGATATTATATTATTTTGTTTGAAATTTGATAATCCACGAGCTGTACTTTCTCGGGAAGTACCAATAAAACTAGCTATTTCTTGCTGAGTTAATGGTAAAACAAACTTATTGCTTTCAAAAATTTCTTCAGAGAACAACAACAAAGCATCAGCCAAACGACCAAATATTTTTTTATGTCCTTGCTTTAATAGCTTATCGTAATTATGAAGATTTTCTTTACATAACGACGACATAATCTCGTATGTAAATTTGGCATCTCCAAGCATTAACTTATTAAAAGCTCCAATTTCAATATGGCAAACATCTAAATCGCTTAGTGCTTTATACGAAAAATGATTTACGGTGTCTCCAAATAACGACGACATTCCTAAATAAGTTTGACTTTTTATTAATCTAAAAATCTGCTCTTTACCATCTACACCTCTGATAGTTTCTTTTATCAATCCTTTTCGCAAATAAACAACATGAGAAGTAAAACTACCCTCATGAAGTATTGTTTCGCCTTTAGCAATTGTCATAGTTCTACAACTATTACTTAAATCATTTAAATGATCGGCGCTTAACACTTTACTTGCACAAGATTTTTCTTGACAAACACTACAACTAACAATTTGATTATTCATTTTAACTAAAAAAAATTATTCAAGACATATCTAATACAAATAATAACCTTATCTACCTTAATTAAATAAGGTGTTTTTTAATTATTATATTTACATTTTACTGTACTAGCAGATGCACAAATGTAATATTATTTTAATAATTACCACTACAAACATGATTTAACTCCAATGTACAGTGTGAGAGTAATCACACTGTACTGTGATTACTCTCACACTGTACTATCTTTTATCTAATTTCTTTTTTTGTTTATTTGTCACATAAGTTACATTATATGTCAATATAATTTAGTAAATGAATATAGATAAATATTATACTACTATAAATTATACTGTACTAAATAAATTCATAAATAGAATATTAAAAAAGAACATCCATTAAATAAAGCATTTAATATTTACTAAACTTTAAAACAATCCGAATATATTTTTCTATTAAAAATGTATTCCAAACTATTTGTCTAATCCAAATGAGAACAAAAAAAAGTTTCTTCAAAATTCTGATGACGTTTATTGCAATTTTAATCCCATGGATTATTGCATTCTTTCTATTTAGTGACTCCGAAAGTAAGTACACTAAAGTAGAGCGTTTACAGAAAATCAACTATAAAGTTGATACAATTTTAAAAGTAGATCACTCTAAATTTGAGATCTTAAAACAAGAGTTCAAACGTCCACAAGATGTTACAAACGCTTGTTTAAGTTGTCATAATCAAGCCGATCACGAAATAATGATGACTTCTCACTGGAAGTGGTCTCGTCCTACAATTACCGAAAATGGAGATACTCTGGAACTTGGTAAAAAGAACCTATTAAACAACTTTTGTATTGGTACAGGATCGAACGAGCCACGTTGTACAAGTTGTCATATTGGATATGGATGGAAAGACAAAAACTTTGATTTTACAATAAGCGAAAACATTGATTGTATAGTTTGTCATGATCAAACAGGTACTTACAAAAAGTTTCCTACTAAATCAGGTATGCCAGTAACAAAGCCTACTAAATTTATGGGTAAAACTTTCTTACCACCTAACTACAATAAAATTGCTCAAAACGTTGGTAAATCTACAAGAGCAAATTGTGGAGCATGTCACTACAGCGGTGGTGGTGGTAACAACGTTAAACACGGAGATATTGCACAAGAGCACAAAAATGTAACTTCAGAGGTTGATGTACACATGGGTGTTGATGGTAAAGATATGGAGTGTACTGCTTGTCACGTAACTGAACACCACAAAATAACAGGTCAATTATATTCAGTATCATCTGAAAATAAAGAACGTGTTACTTGTACTCAATGTCATGCTGATGCACCACACGAAGATGAGCACTTAAACTTGCATACAAACAAAATTGCTTGTCAAACTTGTCATATCCCAACATACGCAAAAGTTAGTTCAACTAAAATGTACTGGGATTGGTCAACTGCTGGAAAGCACAAACCAAACGGTAAAGGTGTTGTTAAAAAAGATAGTCTTGGTAACTTATCGTACCACTACAAAAAAGGATCGTTTGTTTACGGACGTAATTTAAGTCCTGAGTATGTTTGGAGTAACGGAACTGCATCTCACCATTTAGTTGGAGATAAAGTTGATTCAACAAAAGTACTTTGTTTAAATAAACTTGGTGGAGATTACAATGATGCTAACTCTAAAATTATTCCGGTTAAAGTACACAGAGGTAAGCAAATTTTCGATCCAATAAATCAAACACTTATTGTGCCACATTTATTCGGAAAAGACAAAACTTCTTATTGGAAAAACTTCGATTGGGACAAGGCTTCGAAAACTGGTATGGATAGTATTGGTTTACCTTATAGTGGTAAATACTCTTTCTTGGAAACTGAAATGTACTGGCCACTTAACCACATGGTATCAAAAAGCGATAAAGCTTTATCGTGTAAAGAATGTCATGCACCAGAAGGAAGACTTAAAAACTTAGAAGGTTTTTATATGGTAGGTAGAGATTCTAATTCGTTACTTGATTGGGCAGGAATACTAATGATACTAGGTACATTAGCTGGTGTTATAATTCATGCTTCAATTAGAGTTATAAGCAACAAAAAGAAAAAATAACTTGGTTTATTTACTTAACCCATTTAAACTTTAAGTGGGTTAAGTAAAATCAAACAACAATAATTAAAATGAAAAAGAGTACATATATTTACAAAAGCTTCGAGAGATTTTGGCACTGGAGTCAGGCTTTAGCAATATTCTTTCTAGCATTAACAGGTTTTGAATTACACTTTAGTTTCGAATTATTTGGATTTAAAAATGCTGTAGAATATCACAATGCTGCAGGATGGGCTTTCTTAGTATTAATAATATTTGCTATTTTCTGGCACTTTGTAACCGGAGAATGGAAACAATACATACCAACCACAAAACTAGTTGGAGAGCAAATTAATTATTACATATTCGGAATTTTTAAAGGAGCTCCTCACCCAACTCACAAAACTATTTACAACAAGTTTAACCCTTTACAACGTCTTATTTATTTGGGACTTAAAATATTGGTTATTCCGGTACAGGTAGTTACAGGTTTTGCATTTTTGTATTACCTATATCCAGAAAGTATTTGGCATACTGATGGTTTAGAAGCTATTGCATTAATACACACATTTGGTGCATTTGCATTAATTACTTTTGTAGTTGCACACGTTTATCTTACTACAACAGGACATACTCCAACCGAAAGTATTAAAGCAATGATTACTGGTTGGGAAATTATTGATATTGATGAAGACGAATACCGTAAAGAACAAATGATTGAGGCTGTTGATAAAGGTATTGCAGGATATTACAGAATTGATGCCGATGGTACTTTAGAGGATGTAAACAATGCATGGCTTAAAATGTACAAGTGCAACAACCGTAATAAGGTTATTGGTCAGCACTACACTACTACTCGTTCGGGTTCTGATTTAGAAATTTTAACTGCTAACATTAAAAAAGTTATGAATGGTGATTCGGTAAATGGAGCCATTGTTAACCGTAAATGTTACGACAATACTACAAGTAAACACATACTTACAATGAGTCCAGTTTTTATTGATGGTAAAGTTGTTAAAGTTGAAGGATTTATTATCGACATTGATAATGTTGATAATAAATAAACAACTATTATAAAAATAAAGTATTTAAAACCTGCCTGTAAGAATTTTCTTCTGGCAGGTTTTATTTTTTAATACCCACTACCCTCCTTCCCCATAAAAACCTACTATTACGGTATAAAAAAACGATATCATAATATCTGTTTTAAATCATGTAATTGTATATTTTTGTCAACTTACACATTAATAAACCCCCACATAGTATGAAAAAACTATTTAACATTTTGTTTTCAATACCAACCATGGCAACGCTAATGACTGTTTACGCTACAGCAATGGCTTACGCTACTTTTGTTGAAAACGAATTTAATGCAACAGCATCGAAAGCATTAATATATAATGCCACTTGGTTTGAAGCAATTCAGGTTTTACTTGTAATAAACTTTATTGGAAACATTGTAAAATACAACCTTCATAAAAAAAGCAAATTTGCAATTTTGTTATTCCACATATCATTTATTTTTATTTTAATAGGTGGTGCAATTACCCGCTATATTAGCTTTGAAGGTGTAATGCCGATTAGAGAAAACAACACTTCAAATCTTGTTATTTCAGACAGAACTTACATCAGTTTAAAAATTGACAACAACGAAGTACAACGCTTATACGAAGATGAAGTACTATTTTCGGATGTTACAAATAACAGTTTCGAAACTGATTTTAATTTCAAAGAAAAAAACATAAATGTAAAGTATGTTGATTTTGTATCGAAAAAACAAAACAACACCATGCAAGATGTTTTAACTGTTGATGTTGAAATTGGAGATAAAAAAGAACGCTTAAAATTATTTGGGGTTAAAGGAATGATTTCTCCAAAAAACAAATTCAATTTAGCAGGGCTTAATATTGGTATTTCGTATGGATCGAAAGCATTATTATTACCTTTCTCAATAAAACTAAACGACTTTGATTTAGAAAGATATCCTGGTTCTCGTAGTCCTGCATCGTACTCAAGTAACGTTACTTTAATTGATGAAGGAAAAAGTACCGATTACGATATTTATATGAATAACGTGCTTGATTATAACGGATATAGATTTTTCCAATCGTCGTACGATACCGACGAAAAAGGAACTATACTTTCGGTAAACCACGATAAATGGGGTACTGGCACAACATACTTCGGATATTTACTACTTACTGTTGGTATGATTTTAACTTTATTCTCTAAAAAATCGAGGTTTATGATTTTGAATAAAAAACTAAACAACCTTAAAAAGCTTTCGGTAATTGTATTATTTGCTTTAATATCTCAAAATTCTTTTGCTCAACATCAACACTCAATGAGTAATAGTTTTATTAATGTTGATTCTATTTTAGAAAGCAATATTATACCTGCCAAACATGCCGATAAATTCGGGAAATTAGTAATTCAAGATAATGGTGGACGTTTAAAACCTATCAATACTTTTTCATCTGAATTACTTCGAAAAATATACCGAAAAGACCATTATAAGAATCTAAATTCCGATCAAGTTTTACTTTCTATTACAGTAAATCCAGTTTTATGGCAATCGGTTCCGTTAATTAAAATCGACAATAAAACTAAACTTGACGAAACTATTGGAGTTGAAGGTAAATACGCAAGTTTTAAAGATTTCTTTAACGAAAAAGGAGAGTATAAAATCGGGAACCTTTTAGAAACTACTTACAAGAAAAAACCAGGAGCTCGTGGAACATTCGATAAAGAACTTATTAAAGCCGATGAAAAAATAAACGTGCTTTATATGGCAATTAGCGGATCGTTACTAAAACTTTTCCCTATTCCGAACGACGAAAACAACAAATGGGTTTCGTACAAATCGGATTTAACAAAGCTAAGTGCCGAAGATTCGTTGTTTGTAACAAAAATTATTCCTTGGTATGTAAATACAATTGCTAAAGCTCAAAAAAGTAATGATTGGACTGAAGCAAACCAAAAAATTGAGTTTATATCGAAATACCAAAATCAATACGGAAGTGCTGTAATGCCAAGCGCTGATAAAATTAAATGGGAAGTTGTTTATAATAAACAGCAACCTTTTAAAAAGCTATTTCCTATTTTAATGACAGTAGGACTTGTAATGTTACTACTTGCTTTTGTTCAACTTTTCAGTACTAAAAAATGGCTTACATATTTAATGTATTTCTTTACTGCCATAGTGGTTTTAGGTTTTGCATATCAAACCTTCGGACTTGGTTTAAGATGGTACATATCGGGTCATGCACCTTGGAGTAACGGTTACGAATCTATGATATATATATCGTGGGCTACCTTATTAGCAGGTTTTATATTTGCTAGTAAGTCTAAAATATCGCTTTCGGCAACTACTATTTTATCAGCAGTAATTCTTTTGGTATCTCACTTAAATTGGCTTGACCCTGAAATTACAAACCTTGTACCTGTATTAGATTCATACTGGTTGATGATACACGTTGCAGTAATTACAGCAAGTTACGGATTTGTTGGATTTGGTGCTTTATTAGGGTTTTTAGTTCTGCTACTTTATATTTTCAGAAATGAAAACAACACAAAAAAACTAACACTTACCATTAAAGAGCTAACTTATATTAACGAAATGACCTTAACTATTGGTTTGTTTTTACTAACAATAGGAACCTTTTTAGGTGGTGTTTGGGCAAACGAATCGTGGGGTAGATATTGGGGCTGGGACCCTAAAGAAACTTGGGCATGGATTAGTGTTATTGTGTATGCTATAGTTTTACACATTAGATTTATTCCGGCTTTAAAAGGTAAATACGCATTCAACCTTGCATCGGTAATTGCTTTTGCATCAATTATTATGACATATTTTGGAGTTAACTTTTACCTATCCGGACTACATTCGTACGCAAGTGGCGATCCAGTTCCGGTTCCAAACTTCATATATTACACCATCGAAATTGTATTTGTGGTTGCAATAATTGCTTATTACAGAAAAAGAAAAACCAATTAGGTTTTTATAAAAACTAGGCAAAATTGCAGAAAACACCTTTGCATCCACAACAGTTTACAAGCACAAACATAGCTTCCTTTTATAAAACTTTGTTTGTGTATTTGTATTTGAAGTTATGAAAGTTCATTTAATCAAAAAATGGTAGATTAAAAGTTATATTGAAATGAACTCACGAAGTAAAACTTCATTCAATATTTGGCATTCAATAATAAATAAAAACGGATTTCGAAATTAATACAATTAATGTATTTGTTTTGAAATCCGTTTTTTGTGCTGAAATTTTAATTATTATTTGAATATAAGTTTCAATAAAAATCAGAAACAACATTACAAAACTTTACCACTAAAAATTGTAATTTACACTTTGCTAATACAAAATATTTTTAAAATGAAAATTATAACTTCTATAAAAAATCGTTCGTATTTATACAAAACGTACAGCTTAATTATAATATCTCTTTTTACTTTAGTACAACTAATCAATTTTTCGGGGCTACTAACTCCAAGTATTATTTTTAAATACTACACCAAAGGTTATTTCAGAATTTCAACATACATACAACGCTCAATTTCGAGTATAATAAATGTTTCGGTTGGAGATATTTTGTATATTTTAATGGTAATAACCCTTATTACTCTAATTTATTTATTGATTAAAAACACTATTAAACGTAATTGGGAAATTGTTTTTAAAAGAATTTCAGACATAACTTTATTACTTATATCAATTTGGTTAATGGTTTCAATACAATGGAATTGGAACTACAAACAGCCTACTATGCTCGAAAAAATGAAGATAAATAATGATTCGTACACCGATGAAAATTTATTTGAGTTTACCAAAGTAACGCTTAATAAAATTATAGAACTTAAACCATCTACAAATTTTAAAACTATAAATCCAAATAGCAATTCATTTTTCGACGATGCAGTATTGGGCTACAAAAAATTAGAACTCACAAATAAATTTTACAGCTACAAAATACACTCAATTAAATATTCAATGTTTTCGGATATATTGCCTGCAATGGGAATTTCGGGATATTACAATCCATTTACTGGAGAAGCTTGTTTAACAAAAAACACACCTATTTTACAAACTCCTTTTGTGGTAAATCACGAAGTGGCTCATCAGCTTGGAATAGCGTCCGAATCGGAAGCCAATTTTATAGGATATTTATCGGCAACACATAATCCTATTGTAGAAGTTCAGTATTCTGGAAACTTATCAATGTTGCTATATTGTTTGTCAGATTTAAAACGAAAAAACAAATCGCTATTCGATGAGGTTATAAATATTATGCCACAAAATATAAAAAACGACATTAATGATATTCAAAGCTATTGGCTATCGCACCAAAACGACTACCGATATATTACCGATATATTATACGATTCGTATTTAAAAACCAACAATCAAAAAGATGGTTTAAAATCATACAATAAAATGGTATCGTTAGCCATAATTTATTATAAAAATCAAAATAAATTTTAAATAATAACTACACATTAAACCTTATAAGGTTAATTGTAAAATGTAAAACATAACTTAATATGAAAAAATCAATTTTCGC
This sequence comes from Ichthyobacteriaceae bacterium, assembly GCA_023145615.1. Taxonomy (GTDB): domain Bacteria; phylum Bacteroidota; class Bacteroidia; order Flavobacteriales; family JADGDT01; genus JADGDT01. The sequence goes on from JAGLDK010000034.1 coordinate 33,820, forward strand.
AATATTACTAACTGCGGCAATAGTTACATTGGTGTACGCTGGCAATAATTCAGAAATACTAACAAGTATTAAAACACAAAATTTATCGGAAAAACAGAACTATATAAATCCTTTAGGAGCTACTGTTGAAACTCGTTTTTCTCTTCCTCAAAATTTCAAAAGGATTAATGTTAAAGATAATTCTTTTGAGCAATATTTAAGAACCCTTCCGTTAAAACCCGATGGTGCTGATGTAATATATTACGATGGAAATGTTAAAGAAAACTACGGTGTTTATACAGCTGTAGTAGATTTAGAAATTGGAAAAAGAGATTTACATCAATGTGCTGATGCTGTTATGCGTTTACGTGCCGAGTACTTGTGGAATAGAGAACAATACGATGACATTCATTTTAATTTTACAAACGGAATGAAAGTTGATTATTCTAATTGGATGAATGGTGAACGAATTAATATAGTTGGAAATAAGACTAATTGGTACAATGCTACTAGCCCATCAAATGAATATAAAGATTTTTGGAAATACATGGAAATTATTTTTAGTTATGCCGGTACTTATTCTCTTTCTAAAGAATTAAAACCTACAAGTACATCAAATATTTCTATCGGAGATGTTTTTATACAAGGTGGTTTTCCGGGACACGCTATTATTGTAGTTGACATGGCAGAAAATAAAAAAACTCATAAAAAGGTATTTATGTTGGCACAAAGTTATATGCCTGCTCAAGATTTGCAGATACTTGTAAACCCTAATAGTGACAATAATAGTCCATGGTATTCCGATGATTTTGGTGATTTACTTGAAACTCCAGAATGGAATTTTAATAAAGAAGACTTGAAGCGTTTTTAGTAACAACCATGTAGTTGTAAAGTTTTACAAAGTTACTGTTTGTTTTAAATTATAACTTTATGCATTATATACTGATGTTTGTGTTTTAGCTAATACTTTATATCATCTATCTATTTCGGTTATTAAATATTAAGTCCACTCTAAAAAATAACTTTTATGAGTGGACTTAACATTTATGATAGTTTATTAAAATCAGATAATAAATTCTTAACAAGTAATAATTTAGCATTAACTACAATAACCTATAACACCATATTACTTACTACAAATTGGCAAAATTTCGTTAACAACTAATGCGTAACTTTTTACTTTTTCGGGGGTAAATTTATTGGCATAAGTTATAGGATTTACTTTGAAACCAGCATTTTTAAGCTTACTGAAATAATCCATGCCGTAAATTCTAAGATGATCGTATTGACCAAAATGTTTGGTTCTATCTTCGGGAGAAGTTATTGATGAATCTTCGTATGTTTTTTCTAAATCTACATTTTGTGGCACCTGAAAAATCCCTAATCCACCGGGTTTTAAAACCCTATATAATTCTTTCATTGCTTTATCATCATCATCAACATGCTCAAGTACATGATTACAAAAAATTACATCAAAAGTATTTTCTTCAAACGGAATTTTTTGCACATCCATAAGCACATCGGCAAGTGGCGATTCAATATCGGCAGTGGTATAATCAATATTTTTAAGCTTTCTGAAAGTATCAACAAAACATTGTTCAGGAGCAATGTGAAGCATCTTTTTGTTTTCAGTAAAAAAGTTGGTTTCATTTTTAAGATATAGCCACAATAAACGGTGTCGTTCTAACGACAAACTTCCGGGAGCTAATGCATTTTCTCGTTGACTATCGCCATATCCGTATGGCAATAATTTGCGGTACTTGTTTCCGTCAATAGGATCTTCGAATTTACTTCCTTTATAAAACAGAGGAATCAGCCATTTAAACAAGTAGCTGATTCTGATAAGTATAGGTCGTGGAATATATTTTAGAGCATAACGAATTATTCTCGAAATCATTTAGGGTAATTTTATGTGTGAATAATTTAAAAAATGCGGTTTATAATTCACTAACATCCCTACAAGTTATATGCAAAGTTGTAAGTAAAATATAAACCGCAATTTGTGTTTTAGTTAATTACTTAATAATGGTTAATTAATAATTAAACCAATAATTTAAAGTACTAAAGGAATTTTACGTAACCCATCTTCTTCATCCGATTCTATTCCTAAAGCTTCGTATATGTATTTAAAAGTAGAAAGCAACTCTGGTTTCCCATCAACTAAAGCTACATCATGTTCGAAATGAGCCGATGGTAATCTGTCTTGCGTTAAAATAGTCCAACCATCAGGAAGTTGATGTATTTTATGAGTTCCCATATTAATCATAGGCTCAATAGCAATTACCATACCGTCTTTAAACTTTTTACCAGTACCTCTTTTTCCATAATTTGCAACCTGCGGATCTTCGTGCATTACTCTTCCAATTCCGTGCCCTACAAGTTCTCGTACAACTCCGTATCCATTACTTTCTGCATGATGTTGAATTGCATACCCAATATCTCCAATACGGTTACCTTTTTTAAACTGTTTTATTCCTTCATAAAGCGATTCTTTAGTTACCTGCAAAAGCTTCTTTGTTTCTTCGGCAACCTCACCTACTTCGAAAGTATAAGCATGATCGCCATAAAAATCGTTTTTATACGAACCACAATCAATTGAAATTACATCTCCATCTTTTAGAGGTTTGTTGTTTGGTATACCATGTACAACTTGCTCGTTTGGCGACATGCATAAAGAGTTTGGAAAATCGTACATTCCTAAAAAACCAGGATAAGCACCATGATCTCTAATAAATTCCTCGGCAAGTTTATCTAAACGTAGAGTTGTAACCCCTGGTTTTACTTCTCTTGCAAGCATACCTAATGTTTTAGAAACAATAAGAGCACTTTCTCTCATTAATTCTATTTCTTCTAACGACTTTATTTTTATCATTTGTCTATTTCTTGAATATTGAAAAGAATCCTCCTTTTTTCTCTTTAATTTCAGGCCTGATATTGGTTATTTTATGATAAACTTCTCCCCATCCAATAAAACCTCCAATATTTCTATCATCAACAAAAATATCAGCATTTATTTTACGGCTCATTGCTCTTTTATCATACTTTTCGCCTTCGTAACTTTCGTTTACTGCGTAGAATTCAATGCCATTTTTACGACAAAATTCAACAGCATCAGTAAGTTTACTACCTGCACGGTATGTCCATAATATTAACCTATGACCGTCTTCTTCAAACTTTTTTAATGTTTCGAAAGCAAATATCATTGGTTTCCCAATTTCTGGGTAGGCATCTTCTACTATTGTGCCATCAAAGTCAACTGCAATTATTTTAGAGTTATCGCTAATCATGTATTTTTAAGGATAAATTATTTTACAAATATATAAATAATTTATGTGTTTCATAAATTATGAATTTGCATTATTATACAATAAAATAAGATGTGTAAATGTAATGTGTTATGGTTGTAAATTATAATTGATTGTTTTTAATTTGTATAATTATATGTAATAATTGCAATTAATTTAAAAACGTTATGTAATGTTCTGTTTAAATGTTAATTAAAATGTTTAGCAGTTCTTTTTTTAAGTAAAATTTAGGTCTGTATTTTTATATATTTACGTAAAATATCGGTTGGGCTATGCGTAGTGCGGGATTTTGAAACGATTAAATTTCAAGTTACTCCTAATTTTATTTAATTCTAAAAACTTCAATGTTAGCACATTACTAGCATTACGTATAGCCTTTGTTAGCATTTCGTGCTTTATAACTTCCTTTATATTCTTATAATTAAAATTTGAAAACAAATATAGCTTTATCAATACTTTTAATGTTTCTGTATTATAGTAAAATCATTGTAAAAAAGGATGCCAATCACTTGACATCCTTTGTGTAATAATTCATTCTTCTTAATTATAAATTAAGTTTTAGCTACCCGATCCTTCTCCACTTTCACCACACGAGCCTCCAAGCTCAGGGTGCATTCTGAAACCCGTA
>JAGLDK010000035.1 GCA_023145615.1 Ichthyobacteriaceae bacterium
TTGGATTTCAGGAGAAGAGTCTTCGGCTGATATTCCTTTTACTGATGTTGAACAACAAAAGATTTCGACTTATTTAAATAATGGCGGAAAATTTATAGTTAGTGGTGCCGAAATTGGTTATCAATTAGTTGGTAAATCAAAAGGAGTAGATTTCTTTACTAATTATCTTAAAGCGGAATACAAAAGTGATGGTGGTAAAAGTGTAGGTACTGCTTTAGGTATTGAAAATACAATATACGAGAATTACGATATTGCATTTAATAACGCTAATAACTGGGAAATTACTTCTCCCGACGGTGTAACTGCAGTAGCAGGAGCCGAAAACTTAATGACGTATAGTAATGGTGGTGGAGAAAATGCCGCTGTTGGATATAAAGGTACATTTGGTAATGGAATTAAAGAAGGTGGAGTTGTTTTTTATTCTTTCCCAATAGGTTCGGCTAAACTCGAATCGGCTAAGAATCTTGTGTTATTATCAACAAAATACTTGTTTAATTACGAGTCTATTTTGTCGGTAGAAAGTAATAATACTTTATCAACACTTAAAACTTATCCAAACCCATTTGTAGAAGAACTTTATATTACAATAAACAATATTGCTAATACAACAGTTAATGTACAGGTTTATAATGCGGTTGGTTTAATTATTAAGTCTGAAAAGATTGAAGTGTTAAACAGCAATGTTATTAAGCTTTATGCTGGTAATTTGGCTAAAGGACTTTATTTTATTAAAGTTACAAACTCAGAAGGTAAAGTTGGAGTTTCGAAAATAATTAAAGAGTAGTCAATTTGCGTAGATTGAATATTAAAAGGCTTACGTTTTTTTTCGTAGGCCTTTTTTAATAATATCAACTATAGAAAAAAATCACAACCAACCAATAAATAAAATATCATGAACAAAAAAGTACTTGGAGTAGTTGCTTTTATGTTGTTTTCGTTTTACGGAAACGCACAAACAATTACCAAATTAAATGCAGAAGGCTATTATACAGATATTAGTCCTGATGGAAATACAGTTGTATTTTCGGAGCAAAGTTATGATGGATTAAAAAAAATTAATCTTGATACAAAAGAAATTGAAGTATTGAGTAAAGAAACTAAAGCAGGATATAGCGTAGTAGTTAACAATAATCAGGTTTTATATAAAACAATAAAATCAGAGGTTAATATATTAAACATAAATACTAAAGTACTTAAAAAAGTTTCGGCATTAAGTACTGTTTCTGCCAATTATAATCAAGGTACATTTGGTAAGAAAAACTTGAATATTCCGGTAGAAGCTGTTTCTAGTAAAGATTTATATTCGGTTAATATAGTTTATGCCGATGGGGTTGTTAATAAAATTGCCAACAAAGTAGGCGAAAACAAAATTTGGGTTTCTTTATCTCCCGATAAATCAAAAGTTTTATATACAGTTGTAGGTCAGCAAACTTTTATTACTGATTTATCAGGAAAAGTTATTTCTACAATTAAGCGTGCCGAAGCTCCTAAATGGGCAAACAATAATACTATTGTATTTATGATTACTGCCGAAAATAGAGATGATTTTACAGAAGGTAATATTTATAAATATACAGTAGGAGATAAGGAAGAGGTTTTATTAACTAATAATTTCAACAAAATTGCAATGTATCCGGTAATGTCGGCAAACGAAGCTAAAGTTGTTTTTAATACAGTTGATGGCGAAATTTACCTAATAGAAACTACTAAATAATTTACAACATGAAAAAAATATATTCATTTATATTGGCAGCATTGTTGTTGCCAGTATTAAGTTTCGGACAGGTTTATACCGAAAAATTAGATGCATCTACATTTAATGGAAAAAGATTTTGTTTAGATCCAGGACATGGAGGACATGACTCTGACGATAGAGAAAATCCAATTAAATTTGGAATTGTGTATTGGGAATCGGATGGAGTATTTGCACAGGCACATATTACAAGCGATATTTTAGAGGAGCTTGGTGCTGAGGTAAAAGTAACCCGTCATACAAACGATACTCATAGCGAGTTTCGTCAGCCATCATTATCAGAGCGTGTTGCAATTAGTAATGCTTTTGATGCCGACTTTTTTCAATCGGTACACACAAATGCTAGTAAAGTAGTATCGGGTGTAGCAATACAAAACAGATGTGGTATGTATTACCGTGCTGTTGGATCTACTACTGTTGCCGAAAGTTCTGAAGGAAAGCGTATGTGTGATGTTATGAAAGATGAAACGTTTGATGTTGTTTATGCATCAGATACAGGTAGTAAAGCCGATAAGGTTTCTGCAGGTATTCATTTTGGAGTATTGCGTGGACATAATGCACCTGCAATGTTATCAGAAGCATCAATGCATAATTTTAGTAGAGAAGGGCGTAGATTAAATACCGAAACATATCAAAAGGCATTGTCTTGGTCTTACGTTCGTTCGTATTTAAAATTTTATGATGCCGGTGAATTACCTTTTGGAGAAATTTCGGGTAGAGTATTATTTATTAAAGGCGACGAAACAGGAATTGCTGGAGATAATGATTATAAAGAAGGTAATGAGGTAAATAATGCCAAAGTTACTTTGCTTAAAAACGGAGAAGTTGTTGCTGTACAATATACCGATAAAGGGTATAATGGTTATTTTATGTTTGATAGAATAATTGCAGGAAATTATACTGTAAAAGTTGAAAAAGATGATTTGCCAGTTGTTGAGCAAGAGTATGTGGCTGTAAATAATACAATTATCCGTAATGATATTGTACTTAATCAACCAAATAATAAAGTTGTTTTAGAAAATGCACTTATGGGGCGTGTTACTAGTTCAACCGATGATGGAGATGGAGTAAAGGTTTATTGGAGAAAAGGAGAAAGTGATAATGTAAATGGATACAATTTATATTGGTCGGATAACAAGCAAGACTGGAATTTGGCTGTAGGTAATGATGTACTTAAATCAACCGATTATGCTTTTAATATTGAGTCTATTTCTGATTTTGTTGTAAAACCAACAAGTACTCCAGTTTATTATAAAATTGCTTCTGTTGGATCGGATAATTCAGAAAAATTCAGTAAAGTTTATGTTTACAGAAAAAAACTAGAAGGAAAAAAAGTTTTATTAGTTGATGGTTACGAAGGTAAAAGTGGAATTAAAGATGTTGACGAATCGGTTTCGGAAAAGTATTACGATGCATTAATTCAGAATTCGGAAATTGGAACAATTCATACTGCAAAATCGGATTATGCTACTTATAGTTTAATGGGTAAGTATGATATAGTTGTTTGGATTTTGGCTAATCAATCAACCGAAGATGATAACTTTTCTAATAAAGAGTTTGCAAACGTAATGGGCTACTTAAAAGGAGGAGGACAATTTATTGTTTCAGGTTCGGAAATTGGTTACGATTTGCAAATGAATGGTATGCGTTGGACTGAACAAGAATTTTATACTTATTATTTAAAAGCTAAATGTTTTGCCGACGATTCGGGAACAAACGGAACTGCAAACGGAGTTGCTGGAACTGCTTTTGAAGGATTAAATCTTAAATACGATGTTTCAAAACCAGAGTTTCGTACTGATTTAATTAAGCCTTTTGGAGAAGAAATGCTTTATTTAGAAAGCGAGTACGGAGAGAAACCAACATTTGTGGAAGAATCTTTTGCACAATCGATATTGAAAGATGAGAATGGAAATTCAGCTGCAATAGCATATTCAGGAGGTTTTTTACTTAACAGTACTTTTACTGGAGATTATACTGAATCTCTTGTGTTGTCGAAATTAATTTATTTTGCTTTTCCTTTAGAGTTACTTCCATCTGAAGAGTTGAATATGGTTTTTAATAAATCAATTGATTACTTTAATGCAGAATCTCCTTTGCCAAAACCATTAGTTCCTGAGGCTCCAAAAATGTATTTTGCACGAGGTAATGCCAATGATGATGGTGTTGAGTTAGAATGGGGAAAATCTAAATACGCTTATACTTCGGGATACGACGTTTTTTATCAAGAAGTAGGAAGTACCGATTGGAAACAAGTTGAAGAATATACAGAACTTGCTGATGCAAAAATTAATATTAAGTATGCCGATTTTATTGATGTACCTGTAAATACAAGTTTGCTTAAGTATAAGGTTAGAGGTGTAGTTTTTGAAAATAATTACCTTGTTAATGGAAATATGAGCAAAACACTTTCGGTTTATTCAAAATCGGAAGGAACTTTTAAAGTACTTGTAGTTGATGGGTTTGATAGAGTAGGTAAGGGTAACGAAAATGTAGATGTTAACTTGGTAAATCTTGATGTTTCTGCTTTGTCGGAGGTTGCTAAAGTGTCTTCTGTATCAAGTTGTGATAATTATTCTATTTCAACCGGAAAAGTTAAAATGAATGACTATAATGCTGTTTTCTGGATTTTAGGAGAAGAGTCGACAGTTGATGAAACTTTTTCAACTAGTGAGCAAATGAGAGTTAAAGGATTCTTGAAAAATGGAGGAGCATTATTTGTAAGTGGTTCGGAAATTGGATGGGATTTAGATAGAAAAGGAACTAGTTCAGATAAAAGCTTTATAAAAGATTACCTTAAATGTACTTATAAAGACGATGGATCGTCGTCGAGACTTACAGTAACAGGTAATGCAAATGAACTTTACAGTGGTTTAGATTTTGATTTTTCTAAACTATGGAAAATTAACTCGGCCGATGCAATAACTCCTGCTAAAAATGCAACTGCGGTATTTACATATAACGGAGGTAGAACAGGAGGAGTATCGTATGTAGGTACTTTCGGTAAAAGTGACAAAATAGGAGCTGTAGTAACATTAACTTTTCCTATTGAAACTGCCGATAAAAAAGATATTGTTGAGGTTTTTAAGAAAACAATAAACTATTTTACAAGTCAGAATCTTTCGGTAGAAGATGGTCAGGTTTTACAATCAACATTAGCTTATCCAAACCCATTTACAAACAGTATTTCGGTATCTGTTATGTTAGATAAAAAAACAGATATAAAATTGTCGGTTTACAACTTTATGGGTCAGGTAATAAAAAGCAATGTTTACGAAAATATTGAAGGTAATTATACTTTAAAAATTAATACAAATTTAATACCAACAGGAGTTTATATGGTGGTAATGGAAGATGAAAAAGGAAATAAAAAAGTTTTTGAAGTTGTTAAAAAATAATTTCAGATAATAAATTTTTCGTTTTTTTACTTAAACACCTCAAACCAAAAATAATAATTTTTGGTTTGAGGTGTTTTTTTGTTTTGATGAATGTGGTGGTGTTTAGGGGTTTGTTGTAAAGCTTTTCTAGTATTAAGTAAAATAACAATTGAGGGATGAGGCTAGGATGTGTTTATTATTGCCGTAAAACAGTGTGTAATCAATTTCAGAACTATGAAATTAAAACCAATTGATAATAATATTGAGTTCTCGAACGATTATAAGAAAGAGTTTGTAAAAAAAATAAAAAAAGCGAAGAATAAGCAAAAGAAGGTAAGGTTATAGTAGTAAAAATGGAGAAACTATTTAATAACTAAAAAGCTGTAAGTATCAATAAAAAAAAAGGCATTACAGCGGTTAAACCCGTTGTAATGCCTTTAGTGGAGTCGGAGGGATTCGAACCCTCGTCCAAACAAGCAAACGCAATGCTTTCTACATGCATAGTTTATGATTAGTTTTCGATTTTAACCTGAGCATAAACACCCCAATTAAAACTTAGCTTCTTTAATTTTAGTACTTCCGTCGAAACTCCGGAAATCTTATTCTAACATTTCAGCACTCAAAATACAAACGACGTTAGATAAGCCTTTCGTTGAGTGTCCCGCCTTCCAATCTTATTGAAACGTGGCTATAATCATACATTCAGTAATGATTAAGCAGCAAGAGCGTAATTGTTTTCGCCGTGTAAAAAAGTGATATATGATATTTACGAGCCACATAACAATGCTCGGCATGCTTACATATTATTTGATCTCGCTGTCAAAACCGGTCGACCCCATATTTGTAAGAATGCAAAACTAACTATAAATTATACGTTTCGCAACTTTTTTAAACAAACTAATTTCTATAATTTATTTTAGTAATTAGTTGTAAAGTTATTGTAACGCATACTTTGTAATTTAAAAAACAACTACAATTATTTAAACTTCATGTTAAGTAATTTAATAGCTGGTTTTTCTTCTTTTTTTGTATTGAATTTTTCAACACCATTATGTAGCCATTTTAAATACGATGGAATATCGGTATCAAAAGCACGAGGTGTATTTATAGTGTTTCCTTTATGATCGATAAACACGTAAAAAGGTTGTGCGTTTCGGTTGAATTTTCTGATTTGAAAATCGCTCCATTTATTACCGATAGTTCTAATTTTCTTTTTTGTTACTTCAGATACATATTGTTCCGATTCGGGCAACATTTTTTTAGCATCAATATACAACGATACCAAAACAACATCGTTATTTAATACAGCTTTTACATTGCTATCGTTCCAAACATTATCTTCCATTTTTCGGCAATTTACACAACCGTAACCTGTAAAATCTAAAAGCAAAGGTTTGTTAACGGTTTTAGCGTATTTCATTGCGGCATAATAATCGTCGAAAGCTACAATGTTTTGAGGTCCGTAATGGGCATGTTCGGGTAATTCTCCTTTTTCAGAAATTGCACCAGAACATTGGCTGAAACCAAATGGAGCTTCAGAATAGTTTTTTGGAGGTGGAAAACCACTAATTAATTTTACTGGAGCACCCCATAAACCTGGAATCATATAAACTGTAAACGATAAAGTAGCAATACCTAACATTAGTCGGGTAACCGAAATGCTATCAGTAGGAGAGTCGTGTGGTAAACGTATTTTTCCGAGTAAGTAAAAACCAAGAGTTGCAAATATTACAATCCATATTGAAAGGAACATTTCGCGCTCTAACAAATGAAGTTCTAAAACCATATCGGCTATCGACAAAAACTTAAACGCAAATGCAAGTTCAAGAAAACCTAAAACTACTTTTACTGAATTTAGCCATCCGCCAGAACGAGGCAAAGAATTTAACCAACCTGGAAAGGCTGCAAATAATCCAAAAGGTAATGCAAGTGCTAACGAAAAGCCAAACATTCCAACCATTGGCCCAACAATACCACCATTAATAGCAGCATCAACCAACAAAGTACCAACAATAGGTCCGGTGCACGAAAAAGATACTAAAGCCAAAGTAAATGCCATAAAAAATATGCCAATATATCCGCCTTTATCCGATTGTTTATCGGCAGCATTTAGCCATTTGTTAGGTAGTACAATTTCAAAAGCTCCAAAAAATGAGATTGCAAAAACAACTAATAAAACAAAAAACAACAAGTTAAACCAAACGTTTGTTGATAGTGCATTTAAGGCATCGGCTCCAAAAATAGCAGAAACTCCAAATCCTAATAATACATAAATAACAATAATAGATACACCATATAATATTGCATTTGATATTCCTTTTGCCTTAGTTTTACTTTGTTTAGTAAAAAAACTAACAGTCATAGGAATCATAGGAAATACACAGGGAGTAAGCAGTGCAGCTAATCCGCCTAAAAATGCAAGTATAAAAATACGCCATAAACTTGAGTTTGCTGTGCTAACATTTATATCTGATACTTCGGTTTTATTAACCTCTTTTTCGGGTGTTTTGTTTACTTGGGTAGTAGAAGCTTTTTTATCGCTTAAAATAAATTTATGTTCAAGGTAATCGGGCGGAGTACAAGTATGATCGTTACACGACATCCATTCAACAACAACATTAATATTGCTTTTTTTGCCGTTTTTAAATTTAATGCGTTGTACAAAATCGGTTTTACCGCCAAAGTACTTCATTGTCATTTCAAAGTTCTCGTCGTATTCCGATATGGGAGTAGGCTCAATGGTTTCTCCTATTAATTCAAAATCATTGTTGTTATTAGTAAATTTAAATGTTGTTGGATTAGGGAATTCTTTGGGCAAATTTTGAGAGTAAACATGCCAACCTTCATCGGCTGTTGATGTAATTATTAAATCAAATTCTGTATCGTTTATTTTTTTTGATGTAAACTTCCATGATATTGGATTGTTTAATTGAGCAAAAGAACTAACGCTCAGTAATAAAACAATAACCATATTTAAATACCTATTCATATTAATTTGTTTAGTAATTTATATTAGTGCGGATTTAATAAAAACCATTTGACAAAGAAAGCAATTTATTGCATTTAATCATAGGGAGTTATTGTCAAGATATGTTAATGTTTTATGTTGATTTTTTACTCAAAATTATATTCCGATGTTTTGAGCAATTATAAGTCAGTAATAATGGGGTTTATAGTTTTTTTTATTTAAAATACATAAAACTGAAATGTTTTAAATTGTAATATTTACGGTTTTAAAAGTTTAATTATAAATGTAATAACACGTTTGTAGTTGTAGTTTGCAATGTATGATTAAGTAGGTTGTTGAATGGTGAAAATCAGTAATGCAAATTATTAACGTGTTTGATTTAATAGAACACTTTTAAATTATATTTTCTGTGCAAAAAACTGTTTATTTGTACTTTAGTTTACAAAAATATAATATGGCAAAGAAGAGCGCTCAAAAAAAGAGAAAAGAGATAAAAACCGATTCATATATTAATAATATTCCTTTAATAGTGGGTATTACATTAATATTAGTATCATTAATGTTTGTTATTTCATTTTTCTCGTTCCTTATTAATTGGGAAGCAGATCAATCTCAGTTATGCGAATTTTTAGATTCGAATTACAAGGTTAAAAATACATTAGGTAAAGTAGGAGGGGCTATTGGTCATTTCTTTATTTATAATCTTTTTGGTATAGCATCGTTTATAATTGCTTACGTAATTGGAAAAATAGGATTGGTATATTCAATGAAATTGAATAAATCGAACTTAATTAAAAGTTCGGTTAAAAATTTCGGACTTGTGTTATGGGTTTCTGTGGCAACTGCTTTTATTTTCGATGGTACTCCAATTTTAGGTGGTGTATTTGGTTTTGAAGTAAAAACAATTACTTCGGCTTACGTTGGTGGTTGGGGTGTAGGTATTCTTTTGTTATTTTCGTTATTAACTTGGATAGTGTTTAAGTATGATATTACTCCGCAGTTAATAAATGAGAAATTTACAAAATCGAAAGATAAGTATAAAGCAAAAGTGCATGAAAGAGAGCTGAGAAAAGAAGAGGTTATTAAAGAAAATGCAAGTTTAGCAGAAATAGAAAATGCTAAAGCAATTAAAAAAGAATCGGAATCGGAGATGGTTGCCGAAGTAAAAGTTGTTAAGGAAAAAGTTGCAGTTGCTGAGAGTGTTGCAGTTACTGAGAGTGTTGCGGTAGGTGATGAAATTGCAGAGCCGAAAGAAGACGATATTTTTGAAATTGCATTGAAAGGTAGTGGACAGTATTCTACCCGAAAGAATTACGATAACGGAGAAGATGTTGAGTTTACTACAACTTCAACCGCTACTGTTGAAACTAAAGAGTACGATGCTTTTGATGATATTCCGGAGTGTGATATTAAAAAAGAAAAAACTAAGGCTGAAGTAAAAGTTAAGCCGAAAGCCGAAAAACAAGATATTTTAGAGTTAACTAATATAGAGATAACTGAAGAAGAAAAGGTTATTGAAGAAAAAGTGACTGAAACTAAAACCACTGCTAAGGTTGAAGAGAAAGTTGAAGAGAACGTTAATGAAGATGGAAGTTTAGATTTATCTACCGATTTTAAGCCAACAGACAAAGAGGTTGTTGAGGACGACGAAGAGCTTGAAATTGATGTACACGAACCTGAAAAAGAAGAACATTTAACAAAAAACTTAGCCGAAAGTTTGGTTGAGCAATTTGGAGAGTACGATCCTGAATTAGATTTGCCAGGTTTTAAGTATCCTGAAATTGATATGCTTGTTGATCATGGTGGTGGAAATATTGAAATTAACAGAGAAGAACTTGAGGAAAATAAAAATAAAATTGTTGAGACTTTAAATAACTATAAAATTGAAATCTCTAAAATAAAAGCAACAGTAGGACCAACGGTTACTTTATACGAAATTATTCCGGCACCTGGTGTTAGAATTTCTAAAATTAAGAACCTTGAAGATGATATTGCCCTAAGTTTATCGGCATTAGGTATTCGTATTATTGCACCAATTCCGGGTAAAGGAACTATTGGTATTGAGGTGCCAAGCACAAGTCCATCAATTGTGTCAATGAAATCGGTAATATCGTCGAGTGTATTTCAAAAATCGGAAATGATTTTGCCAATTGCATTCGGAAAAACTATTTCAAACACAACATTTGTAGTTGATTTGGCTAAAATGCCACACTTACTTGTTGCGGGTGCTACCGGACAAGGTAAATCGGTTGGATTAAATGCAATTATGACTTCGTTGTTGTATAAAAAGCATCCATCAGAATTAAAATTTGTTTTGGTTGACCCTAAAAAGGTTGAATTAACTTTGTTTAATAAAATTGAACGTCATTATTTGGCAAAGCTACCTGGTGAGGAATCGGCAATTATTACTGATACATCAAAAGTAGTAAATACACTAAATTCAATGTGTATTGAAATGGACGATAGATACGAGTTGCTTAAAAATGCAATGACACGTAATATTGTAGAGTATAATAATAAGTTTAGAAAAAGGAAATTAAATCCAGAAGAGGGACATAAATTTTTACCTTACATTGTGCTTGTTATTGATGAGTTTGCCGATTTAATTATGACGGCTGGTAAAGAAGTAGAAACTCCAATTGCACGTTTGGCACAGCTTGCCAGAGCTATTGGTATACACTTAATTGTTGCAACACAGCGTCCGTCGGTTAACGTAATTACAGGTATTATTAAGGCTAACTTTCCTGCGCGTTTGGCTTTTAGAGTAACTTCTAAAATTGACTCTCGTACAATATTAGATGCCGGTGGTGCAAACCAACTTATTGGTAGAGGAGATATGCTTTTTACAAACGGAAACGAAATGGTACGTTTGCAATGTGCTTTTGTTGATACTCCGGAAGTAGAAATTATTACCGATTTTATTGGAAATCAAAAAGGATACCCCGATGCATTTTTACTTCCAGAGTATGTTGGAGATGAAAATTCGGGTACCGAAAATATTGATATCGACGATAGAGATGCTAAGTTTGAAGAAGCTGCTCGTATAATTGTTCTTGCCCAGCAAGGTTCGGCATCGTTATTGCAACGTAAACTGAAATTAGGATATAACAGAGCCGGTAGAATTGTTGATCAACTTGAAGCAGCACATATTATAGGACCATTCGAAGGTTCGAAAGCTCGTCAGGTTTTAGTGCCTGATGAAATGGCTTTAGATCAATTATTAAGAGGAGAAAAAGCTGCTAGAGGTTAACTGTTTTTATATAGTTGAAGTTTTATAATACAAACGTTCAATATTTTTTAATATAAAAAATACTAAAATGAAAAAAATAGGTTTTATAGTACTTGTAATTGCATTTGTAACTAATGGCGTTTTTGCTCAGAACAAGCAAAAAGCACAGGAGTTATTAGATAAAGTAAGTGAGAATACAAGTTCGTACATTGATATGGAAATTGATTTTACATATAGTATGGATAATAATGCCGAAGATGTACATCAAAACAGAAGCGGTAGTGTGTTTGTTAAAAAAGAAAAGTTTCGTATTGAAATGGATATTGCTAATATTATTTTTGATGGAAGTAAACGATTTACAATTGTAGAAGATGAGGTTACTATTTCTGATGCAGAAGATGAATCGGGTATTAGTTCTCCAACTCAAATTTTAGATATGTATAAAGAAGGCTATAGTCTTAAATGGGATATTTTACAAAAAGTACAGGGTAAGAATATACAGTATGTAAGATTAATACCTATTGATTCTGAATCGGAATACAAATATATTTTAGTTGGATGCGATACTAAAAAGAACGATTTGTATAATGTAATTTATACTGATAAACAAGGAACTCAATATAAATTGCAAATTGATAAAATGGTTAGTAATCAGGATTTACCAGAAACTTTATTTGGTTTCGATAAAAGTAAATATCCTGAAACTGAATATTTATATAACGATTTAACAGAATAAAACACTAATTATTAAAATAAGGTTATGTATTAAGTAATATTGTTAATTACTTAATACATAACCTTATTTGTTTTCTGATAAAAAACATATATTTGCCGCCGTTAAAATATTTTGTATTTTGTTGCAAATGTTTATTCTGCTGATTTAGCAGGCTTTTACCTGAATGTACTTTTACTCAAATGAAAAAATTAAATATATACATATTAAAATCATACGCTTCGCCATTTGTAGCTACGTTTACTTTGGTGTTGTTTTTTTTGATAATGCAATTTTTTTGGCTTTATGTTGATGATTTAGTAGGTAAAGGATTAAGTTTTTGGTTAATAATAAAATTGCTTTTTTACATATCGTTTTCTCTTGTTCCGATGGCTTTGCCGTTGGGGGTATTACTTTCGAGTATAATGACATTTGGTGATTTTTCGGAAAACTACGAATTAGCAGCCATGAAATCGGCAGGAGTTTCATTGTATCAAATTATGAAACCGCTTATTGTGTTAATGGGGCTGTTATCAATATTTACCTATTATTTTTCGAATTACGCTGTGCCGTATGCCAATTTTAAGAGTAAAAATTTACTGTATAATATTACCAAACAAAAACCATCGCTTAACTTAAAAGAAGGTATTTTTAATGTTAGTATTCCGGGTTATAGTATCCGAATTGATGAGAAATTTGGAAAAGAAGGCGATAGAATGAAGGGCATTGTGATTTACGATCATAATGGAGGAAAAGGAAATAACAAAGTAATTACTGCCAAAGAAGGAAAAATGGAAATGGCAGGTGGAGGAGCTTTTATGAAGCTAACTCTTATTGATGGTTACATGTTTGAGGAAGCTAAAAAAGACAAGCCAAAACCTAAGGATAAAAAAAGGCAACCTTTTAATAAAACTAAGTTCGGTAAGGATGTAGTTTATATTGATATATCGTCGTTTAATATGGATAATATTGATGACGAAAAATTCAAAAACAACTATGCCATGATGAATATTAATCAGCTTAATACAGCTATTGATTCGTTAAACATTAGTTACAACAAAACACTTGATACTTATGTTGAAAGATCGCAAAGAAAATTGCGTACCGGAAAAAACATAACTATTGATTCGGTTGATTATGTTAAAGCAAAATTTATTACCGAAAGTAAAGAGTTTGTTGTTGGTGCGGATTCTACTGCATTAAGTACTGTGCTAAATAACAATATCATACTTTCTAACTTTGTTAAAAAAGGAGATAAAACTAATATTGTAAATTCGGCAATAAATCATGCCAATAAAATGTATAGTTTTATTAATAAAGATGTTGCAAATACTCAAAAATATAGAAAAGCAAACCTTGCCAAATATATAATGGAAGTGCACCGTAAGTACGCATTTGCATATATAATATTGGTTATGTTTTTTATAGGAGCACCACTTGGAGCTATTATTAGAAAAGGAGGAATGGGAATGCCTGTTGTTGTTGCTATTATGATTTTTATTATTTACCATGTAATGTATATAACATTCGAAAAACTTGGAAAAGCTGGAGAATTAACACCGTTTTGGGCACGTTGGTTGCCATCGTTAATTTTAACACCTTTCGGAATTTTACTTACTAGAAAAGCTACTACCGATTCTGCTATATTTAACTCGGAAATATATTTTGCTCCGTTTTATAAATTCTTCGAGCACGTAAAGAAATTCGTAGCTCAACAAAAAGAAAAAAAGATTAATAAATAATATTAATGCCTGTTTATAATGAGTAGTAATAGTGCACACCGCAAATTAGATTCAATTGCAGAAGCTATTGAAGATATAAAACAAGGAAAGGTAATAATTGTAGTTGACGATGAAGACCGAGAAAATGAAGGAGATTTTGTAGCAGCAGCCGAAAATATTACTCCTGAAATAGTGAACTTTATGGCTATGCACGGTCGTGGGCTTATTTGTATGCCTATTACCGAAGATAGAGCCAAAGAACTAGAGCTTAATCCTATGGTTGGAAATAATACCGACCCAAAGGAAACTGCTTTTACTGTTTCGGTTGATTTATTAGGACGTGGTGTTACAACAGGTATTTCGGCATCGGACAGAGCCATTACTATGCAAGCAATGGTTGAAGATGATATTGATCCTTCTGAATTCAGCCGCCCTGGACACGTTTTTCCGTTGAAAGCCAAAAATGGTGGAGTGTTACGTAGAACTGGACATACCGAAGCTGGTATTGATTTTGCAAGACTTGCGGGTTTGAAACCTGCCGGTGTAATTTGCGAAATTATGAATGATGATGGAACTATGGCTCGTGTGCCAGAATTACTTAAGGTTGCTGAAAAGTTCAATCTTAAAATGGTTTCTATCGAGGATTTAGTTGGTTACCGTATGCGTCACGATTCTTTAATTGAGAAGGTTGAACAGTATGATATTGATACTATGTACGGAAAGTTTACTTTAAGAGCTTACCGCCAAACTAACAACGGACAAATACATATTGCTTTATCAAAAGGTATTTGGGATGTTGATGATGTTGTTACTGTACGTGTTCATAATAATGCTGTAAACAACGATTTACTAGGCTTTTTAACAAATAATTTCGAATCGCAACTTAACAAGGTTATGAAATTGATTGCTAACGAAGATAAGTCGGCAATTGTATTTGTTAATCAACACCGCACACCTGATTCGGTACTTTCTAGAATTACAAAAATGAAAGAAACTCAAAAGGGTGGAGATGTATCGGCTCCGGCAATGAATTTAGATGAAAAAGATTACGGAATTGGAGCTCAAATTTTACACAATTTAGGTGTTAATAAATTGAAACTGATATCAAATCATATTACTAATAAAAGAGTTGGTATGACTAGCTTTGGTTTAGAAATTATAGATTATATAAAATATTAGTATGTTTAAACTGCAGTTAAATGTGGTTTAATTAAAATTTAAAAGGGTGCAAGTTTATTTGTAAAAAATAAACTTGCACCC
>JAGLDK010000036.1 GCA_023145615.1 Ichthyobacteriaceae bacterium
TCTAATGTTTTTTCAGAAACTTTATACTCATTAATTTTAGCATTATTAGCATCTGTAATTTCAACCAAATCTTTTAAAATATTTGCGTTGTTATTAACTTCAATCGAATACGTATAGCTTTTTCTGTTTACAGATGTAACATCTTTTATATTTTCAAATTCTTCAATATTTATCTCTTTATCTAATACTAATTTACAGGTGTTTTGGTTTTCTTTATTAAAATTTATTAGGTAATCGTCTTTTACAATTTCTCCTTTATTCAAAATAATAACCCTATCGCACATAGCTTCTACTTCCTGCATTATATGTGTTGATAGAATAATGGTTTTATCTTTTCCAAAATCTTTTATTAACTGTCTTATTTCTGTTAATTGATTAGGATCGAGTCCGGTGGTTGGCTCATCTAAAATTAAATACTTTGGGTTGTGTATTATTGCAGCTGCTAAGCCAACTCTTTGTTTATATCCTTTCGATAATTGAGCTATTTTTTTGTGCGACTCGTTGCTGAGTCCTGTTTTTATTACTACTTCTTTAATCTCTTTTTTATCAATATTATATAAGTTGGCAATAAATTCGAGATATTCAATTACATACATTTCGGTATATAAAGCATTGTTTTCGGGCAAAAAACCAATAGTTTTTTTTGTTGAATCTAATTTGTCAGAAACGTTAATATTATCAATCAAAATATCTCCATTGTCAGCAGCAATCTGAGATGTAATTAGTTTCATTAAAGTTGATTTT
Source organism: Ichthyobacteriaceae bacterium (assembly GCA_023145615.1). Classification (GTDB taxonomy): domain Bacteria; phylum Bacteroidota; class Bacteroidia; order Flavobacteriales; family JADGDT01; genus JADGDT01. The sequence goes on from JAGLDK010000036.1 coordinate 745, forward strand.
CCAGCTCCATTAGGACCAAGTAAACCAATTATTTCACCTTTGTTTATTGAAAATGAAACGTTGTTTAAGGCCTTCTGATTACCGTATTTCTTTGTTATTTGGTCAACTATTATCATGCTGTGTGTTGTTAAATTTCAGTAAAAGTAATATTTAATAACAACACTCCGTTAAATTAACAATGTCAACACTATTTTATATTATCAATTTCTTACTCTAAAAATCAATAATATAAAATAGTTTTAGTGTTTCTTGCGTTTTATCTTGTTGATATATAGCGTGTTGTGTATTTTATTAATGTATTAGTATCTGATGTATTGCTGTTTTTATAAATACTAATTTGTGTATAAGTAATGTATTAGATGTTTTATAATGTAAGTTATCTTAATGAAATATATTACACCGTATAGGCTTAGTTTACAAGAGTTTATGTGTGTGTTTTTAGTAAGTTGTATTATATGAATATTCAATGTAAACTATAGATAAAATCAATAAAATTATGTAGTTAAAGTGCATTTTGTATTTGCTGATGTTTAATCATATAATCCTTTTCAGTAAATTTTATAGATGTAATTAAGTAGTTTTTTAAAATGTGTATTTTTCAGTTTTTTAGGGTTTAGTAACTGGTTATATTTTGTTTATCAACTGTAAGAATTAACTATGGCATAGGCTTGTATGTTTTTTTATTTTGTAATTTAATTGCTTTAATGTTATTTAAAATGCTGTATTTTAGAGTATTGTATTAAAGTGTGTAAAAGTGGGATAAAGTGTTAAAATATGGTGTTTTAGTCTTATATTTGAAGGCAAATTAAAAAAATGAATGGATTACCTTTTTGGTACATACGAATGTAAGATAGACGCTAAGGGAAGACTGGCTTTGCCAACTGTTTTAAAGAAACAGTTGGCGCCTTTTTCTGATGAAGGTTTTGTGCTAAAAAGATCTGTTTTCGAGAAGTGTTTAGAGCTTTATCCATTAAACGAATGGACAACGGTTATGAATAAGGTTAATAAGCTAAATCCGTTTGTTAAAAAAAATGCAACATTTATACGTCGATTTACAGCAGGTGTTAAACCTGTTGATTTAGATGGAAGTGGAAGAATGCTTATTGCAAAAGATTTACTTGGCTTTGCCGAAATAACTAAAGATGTGGTTTTATCGGTAACGATAAATAATATTATTGAAGTTTGGGATAAAGACAAGTATGAAGAAGTTGTTAATAATTCGGAAGATGATTTTGGAGATTTAGCAGAAGACGTAATGGGAGATAGTTTTGGTGTTTCAGAATAGAAATAAAACACTAATAAATATCTTAAAAATAAGGAGTTAATTTAATTAGCAAAATATATAAAAATGGAATATCACGTACCAGTAATGCTGAATGAATGTTTAGATGGATTAAACATTAAGGAAGATGGAATTTATGTTGATGTTACCTTTGGTGGTGGTGGACATTCAAGAGGGATTATGTCTCGTTTGGGTGAAAACGGGAAATTATTTGCTTTCGATCAAGATAAAGACGCTATTAATAACGCCATTGATGATCCACGATTTACATTGATAAATGTGAATTTTAAGCATATAATAAATTATTTACGCCTTCATAAAATAACTAAAGTTGATGGAATACTAGCCGATTTAGGTGTTTCTTCTCATCAGTTTGATGTTGCTGAGCGTGGATTTTCAACTCGTTTCGATGGAAAGTTGGATATGAGAATGAATCAGGGAGCCGAATTATCGGCTTATCAAATTGTTAACGAATATGATGTTGAAGATCTTTCAAGAATTTTCCGTGATTATGGAGAACTTAAAAACGCTTGGAAAGTTGCAAACCGTATTGTTGATGTTAGAGAAGATAAGCCTATTGAAACCAATGAAGAATTAAAAGAGATTCTTGAGGATTTGGCAACTAAAAGAAGAGAGAACAGATTTTATGCTCAACTTTTTCAAGCCATCAGAATTGAGGTTAATAACGAAATGGGTGTGCTGAAATCGTTTTTAGAATCGACAGTAAAATTATTGAAACCCGAAGGTAGGTTGGTTGTTATGTCGTACCACTCGTTAGAAGATAGATTGGTTAAACGATATGTTAAAAACGGTATGTTTAAAGGTGAACCTGAAAAAGATGTTTTTGGAAATATAGATGTTCCTTTTAAAACTGTTAATAGAAAGGTTATTGTGCCTACAGAAGACGAGATTGTTGAAAATAGTAGATCAAGAAGTGCTAAATTAAGAATAGCAGAAAAATTGTAATGGAAAAAAAGAATAATCTTGGTAAAAAAATTATAAAAGGAGACTTTTTTGATGCGAATAAATTAATTTATAATAGAAAGATAATTGGTTTTATAGCCTCAATTTCTATTATAAGTATTTTAAGTTCACATTCTGCCGACGATAAAGTGTATCGCATATTAAAGCTTCAGAAAGATGTACGAGAGTTTAAATCGGAATTTGTAGATGTTCGTACTCAATTAATGGGGTCGAGACTTAGTTCGAAATTGCAGGAAGAGGTTAAAGTTTTGGGGTTATTTAATTCAACAGCTCCGCCGCAGGTTATTTCGATTGAAGATTAAAAAAATAGTTTATCATTTTATATAGCATATATTAGTTTGAATAAGGATAAAAAAACAATATTAACCAGACTTTACATAGTTGTAGTTGCACTACTTGTGGTTTTCGTCATGATTATATCAAAAATATTTTTGATACAAAATGTGGATGGCGTAAAGTACAGAGCAGTTGCATCTAGTAGTACTATAAAACCACGTGTTATAAAGGCAAGAAGAGGTAATATTTATTCCAGAAAAGGAAACTTACTTGCAACTTCTATAGCTAAGTACAGTGTAGCAATTGATCCAAGTGTAGCGAATGATAAGCTTTTTAACGATAATATAGATGCTCTTTCAGATTCGTTATATCGTATGTTTAATGCTAAAAATAAATATTATTATGCTAATAAAATAACTCGTGCTAGAAAACGTGGGTCAAGGTATTTGTTGTTGAAAAAACGTTTAACATACGATGAGTATCAGCGCCTTAAAGCCTTTCCTATTTTTAATAAAGGTAGGTTTAAAGGTGGTTTAGTTTCTCAAGAAACTTTGCAACGAGAGCATCCTTTAGGTAAAGTAGCCGAGCGTACAATTGGATACGAAAACGAATCGTCAATTTCTGTAGGTTTAGAAGGAGCTTATTCAACTCATTTATCAGGTGTAGATGGACTTGTAATGAGTGTAAAACTTCAGAAACAAGCTTGGAAACCTGTTAATGACAATAATGAAATTGAGCCTATGGATGGTGCCGATATTTACACCACTATTGATGTTCATATTCAGGATGTTGCACACCATGCATTGTTACGAAGCTTAGAAAGATTTGAGGCCGATCACGGTACAGTTGTTGTAATGGAAGTTTCAACCGGAAAAGTAAGAGCTATTGTAAATTTGGCTAAAACAACAAATAATAAGTATTTCGAAAAAATTAATTATGCTGTTTACGAACTAAATGAGCCAGGATCTACTTTTAAGTTGCCTGCTTTAGTTGCTGCTCTTGAAGATGGTATTGTTGATGTAAATACTGTTATTGATACAAAATCTGGAAAATTTAAAATAAACGGTAGTACTGTTCGAGATTCTCATAAGGGAGGTTTCGGAAAGGTTACTGTAAGAGAGATGTTTGAGAAATCATCTAATATTGGTATGGCTCGTATTATTCATGAGAATTATAAGAGCAAACCCGAACAATTTCTTCAAAGGTTATATTCAATGGGATTGAATAAGAAGGTTAATGTTTCTATTGCAGGAGAAAGCGATCCGGTAATACCAAATCCTAAAGATGGAAAATGGTCTGGAATTAGCTTGCCTTGGATGGCATATGGGTATGGAGTTAGATTAACACCTTTGCAGATTTTAACTTATTATAATGCTATTGCAAATGATGGGGTTCAGGTAAAACCATATTTTGTTTCTGAAATAAAAAATGAAGAAGGTGAGGTTTATTCTGTAGGAACAACTGTTTTAAATTCAAGAATTTGTTCTGAAGAAACTGTTAAAATTGCACAATCGTTATTAAGAGGGGTGGTTGCTAATGGAACTGGTAAAACTTTAGATATGGAAAATTTAAAGATATCGGGTAAAACAGGAACAACTCAGGCAAATTATTGGAAAGGGAAAAATAAAGTTAGATCCATGCAGTATGTTTCTTCGTTTGTTGGTTATTTTCCTTCCGATGCACCTAAATATTCAATGATTGTTGTGGTTAGTAAACCAAATAAACGTAAAGGATATTATGGAGCTACAGTAGCAGGACCTGTATTTAAAGAAGTTGCTGTTAAAATTTATCACGAAGGGACTAATTTGAAATTCGATACACCGTTTATGTCGGTTGATGAGTTGAGTGCTTATATAGAAAAAGAAAACAAAACGAATAAAAGACCTATTCGTAAAAATACAATGCCTAATGTAAAAGGTATGTCGGCAATGAATGCTTTGCCAATTCTTGAAAATTTAGGATTAAAAGTGAGCATGTCGGGAGTTGGACGAGTTGTAGGACAATCAATAAGAACAGGTTCAAGAATTAAGAAAAATAATAAAGTAAGTTTAAGACTGTTGTAATGAAAAAACTAAACGAAATATTAGGTAATGTTGAGGTTTTAAAAGTTAGCGGAGACTTAAATAGAGAGGTTTCTGAATTAACTTTTGACTCTAGAAACATTGTGCAAGATTGTGTTTTTTTTGCAATTGATGGAGTTTTGGTTGATGGGCATAAGTATATTGAAGGAGCGGTTAAAGCTGGTGCAGGAGTTATTGTTTACGATAATAAACAAACACCTGTTGATGTTTTTGGTAATGCTACTGCAATTTGTGTTGCCGATTCGAAAAAAGAACTTGGAGTAATTGCTTCTAGTTTTTACAACAATCCATCATCGAAACTAAAATTAGTTGGGGTAACAGGTACAAATGGAAAAACCACAGTGGCAACTCAATTATATAGTTTGTTTGAGTTGCTTGGAAAAAAATCAGGTTTATTTTCTACTATAAAAATAATGTCGAGTGGCGAGGAAGTAAATTCAACGCATACAACACCTGACCCAATAACTCTTAATTCGTTTTTGAGTAAAATGGTTAATGATGGTGTTGAATATTGTTTTATGGAAGTTAGTTCTCATGGAATTGATCAACAGCGTATTTCGGGATTAGAATTTGCAGGTGGTGTGTTTACAAATATTACACACGATCATTTAGATTATCATAAAACGTTTAAGGAGTATATACGAGTTAAGAAAGTGTTTTTTGATGGTTTATCATCTTCGGCTTTTGCGTTAACAAATGTTGATGACAGAAATGGAAATATAATGTTGCAGAATACAAAAGCAAGAAAGCTTAGTTATTCATTAAAATCGGTAAGTGATTATTCTATTAAAATTGTAGAAAGTCATTTTGATGGAATGCAGTTATTGATTAATAAAAATGAAATTTGGACTCATTTAATAGGTAAGTTCAATGCGTATAATTTATTAGCTATTTATGGTGTTGCAATTGAGCTTGGTATGCAAGAACTTGATGTTATGTTGGCAATAAGTAAGCTTACAAATGTTTCTGGGCGTTTTGATTATTTTATTTCAAAATCAGGAATTATTACTGTTGTTGATTACGCTCATACTCCTGATGCTTTACAAAATGTATTAAGTACAATTGCAGAAATACGTAACGGAAACGAAAAACTTATTACTGTTGTAGGTTGTGGAGGTGATAGAGATAAAGATAAAAGACCAAAAATGGCGAGGATTTCGTGTGAATTATCTGATAAGGTAATTATTACATCGGATAATCCACGTACCGAAAAACCAGAAGAAATTATTAAAGATATGGAGGCGGGTGTTACTGCTGAATATTATAATAAAACAGTTTCAATTATTGATAGAGAGCAAGGAATTAAAGCTGCATGTCAGAATGCAAACGCCGGAGATATTATATTAATTGCTGGTAAAGGACACGAAACTTATCAAGAGATAATGGGTGTTAGGTATAATTTTGACGATTCGGTTAAGGCAAAAGAAATATTGAATTTATTAAATAAGTAGCATGTTATATTATCTTTTTAATTATTTACACGAGTTTTATAATTTTCCGGGAGCAGGTATGTTTTCGTATTTATCGTTTAGAGCAGGAATGGCAATTATTATGTCTCTGTTTTTGGCAACTGTTTATGGTAAAAAAATCATTAATTTTTTGCAAAAACAACAAGTAGGAGAAACTGTTAGAGAGCTTGGTCTTGATGGTCAGGTTCAGAAAGCAGGAACTCCAACTATGGGAGGTTTAATTATTATTATGGCAACAATTGTGCCTGTATTATTGTTTGCCAAATTAGATAATATATATGTAATTATACTATTAATAACAACCGTTTGGATGGGGGTTATTGGTTTTATGGACGATTATATTAAGGTTTTTAAAAAAAATAAAGAAGGGCTACGTGGTATTTTTAAAGTTGTTGGGCAAATTGGATTAGGGATAATTGTAGGTTCAATGCTTTATGTTAATGACGATGTAGTAATAAGAGAAAAAATTAGTTATTCCGATCATCAGCTTATTGAATTTGAAGAGCAAGGTGTAACGCCTCCTGTTTTTGGTTCTGATGTTAAATCGATGAAAACAACTATTCCTTTTATGAAACACAATGAGTTTTCGTATAGTAGTTTAATAAGATGGATAGGCGATGATTATAGAGATTTTGGTTGGTTGATTTTTATACCAATGGTTATTTTTATTATAACTGCAGTATCAAACGGAGCAAACTTAACAGATGGAGTAGATGGTTTGGCCGCAGGATCTTCGGCAATTATGGGTGTTACATTAGCTATACTAGCATGGGTGTCGGGTAATATAATTTTTTCGGATTATTTAAATATAATGTTTATCCCCAATTCGGGAGAGATGACCATTTTTATAGCATCGTTTATTGGTGCCTTAATAGGTTTTTTGTGGTATAATTCATATCCTGCTCAGGTGTTTATGGGAGATACCGGAAGTTTAACAATTGGTGGAATTATTGCTGTAATTGCAATTGCTGTTAGAAAAGAACTTTTAATACCAATAATTAGTGGTGTGTTTTTAATAGAAAATTTATCGGTGGTTTTACAAGTAGCATATTTTAAGTATACTAAAAAGAAAACTGGAGAAGGTAAACGAATATTTTTAATGGCACCTTTACATCATCATTATCAAAAAAAGAATATACATGAAAGTAAGATTGTAATTCGTTTTTGGATTATAGGTATAATATTATCGGTTGTTTCTATAATTACTTTAAAGGTTAGATAGTTTTCTCAATTAATATTGTTTTTTTTCTGTTGTCATTGATTAATGATGATAAGCCAACAATGTTAATAATATAATATACGTGTTCATTTAGCATAGTACTATTTGTAATAATATAAGTTTAATGGTAGGTAAAATATTAAAAAAACCAGAAGGAGATAGTGTAATATGGGGTATTGTTGCTTTAACAATGATGGCTTCTGTTTTTGTTGTTGGTAGTGCAAGTTCAAATTTGGCGTGGCGTGGCGATAATACAATGATTTCTGTATTTTCTATACTACTTAAGCATGCCGTGTTTTTATTAACAGGTTTGGGTTTTATGTATGCAGCTCACCGTGTACCTTATAAATATTTATCATCATTTTCAATGATATTACTTCCGATAGGAGGGGTGTTGTTGGCTTTTACATTATTTCAGGGTAATGAAATAGGAGGAGCTAACGCAAGTAGATGGATTAGGATTATTCCGTTTACAACAGTTAGTATTCAAACGTCTACAGTGGCAAGTTTAATATTAATGACCTACGTATCGCGTTATTTAAGTAAAATACAAGGTGTAAAAGTTAAATTTAAAGAATCGTTGTTGCCTTTGTGGTTGCCTGTTATAGTGTATGCTTCATTAATATTACCTGCCAATTTTTCAACTGCTGCATTAATGATATTAAATGTTGGAATTTTGCTAATTATTGGACGTTATCCGATTAAACATTTGTTATTAATGTTAACTGTTGGAGTAGCTATTTTAACAATATTTATTTCTTTAGCATTTAAATTTCCAGATGCTTTTCCAAACCGTGTAGGTACTTGGACAAGTAGAATAGAACAGTTTACATCGGATGATGCCGAACCAGAACAATATCAAGTTAAAGCTGCGAAAGTGGCAATTTCATTAGGTGGTTTTTTTGGTCAGGGTCCAGGAAAAAGTACTCAGAAAAATCATTTACCTCAATCGTCGTCCGATTTTATATTTGCAATTGTAATTGAAGAATTTGGTGCACTTGTTGGAGGTTTAGGATTAATAATTTTATATGTGGCATTTTTATTTAGGGTAGTAAAAGTTGCTAGCGATGCACCATCAACTTTTGGTATGTTGATTACAATTGCAATGGGTGTTCCTATAGTTATTCAGGCTATGGTAAATATGGCTGTTGCTGTTGGTTTATTTCCTGTAACGGGTCAGCCTTTACCTTTAATTAGTAGTGGAGGAACGTCTATTTGGATGATAAGTATTTCGATAGGTATGATTTTAAGTGTTAGTAGATGTTCTAATTTGAAAAAAGAATTGGGTATTGAACATGACGATGCAGATGATAGTAATGATGATATTAGTAACCTAAAGCTCGAAGATGTCATATAATATAATGTTAAGTGGAGGTGGAACAGGAGGACATATATTTCCTGCTTTATCAATAGCCGAAGAGTTGAAAAATAGATACCCTGATTCGTCAATATTATTTGTTGGTGCTAAAGGGCGCATGGAAATGGAAAAAGTGCCACAAGCTGGTTATAAAATAGAAGGTTTATGGATTTCGGGAGTTCAAAGAAGTTTAACAGTTGATAATCTTAGTTTTCCTTTTAAGTTGATTTCGAGTTTGTATAAATCTTGGAAATTAATTAAAAAACACAAACCTAATGTGGTTATTGGTACAGGTGGATTTGCAAGTGGACCATTATTGTTTGTTGCATCAAAAATGGGTGTTCCAACTTTAATACAAGAGCAAAACTCTTATCCAGGAATTACAAATAAAGTTTTATCTAGTTCGGTTGATAAAATTTGTGTGGCGTTTAATGGTTTAGAAAAGTTTTTTCCGGTTAATAAAATAAAAATTACAGGAAATCCAGTTCGTCAAGGTTTATTGAACGATTTGACAACTAAAGAAAAAGCACTTTCTGATTTTGGGTTAAACTCGGATAAAAAAACCGTTTTAATTTTAGGAGGAAGTTTAGGAGCTAGGGCAATAAATAATCAGATTGATAAGATTTTAACTAAGTTAAAAGAGTATAATTATCAGGTAATATGGCAAACAGGAAAGTTGTATTATGAAGATTATAAACACCTGCATGAAGAAGGAAATGTAATTGTAACTGATTTTTTAAACAATATGAGTATTGCTTATGCAGCATCAGATTTAATAATTTCAAGATCTGGAGCAGGTACTATTTCCGAACTTTGTATTGTTGGTAAACCTGTAATATTTATACCATCTCCGAACGTAGCTGAAGATCATCAAACTAAAAATGCACAAGCTATTTCAGAAAAGGATGCGGCTTTATTGGTTGAAGAAAAGAATATTGATGCTGAGTTATTAAAAAAGGTAATAAATGTTTTATCTGACGACGAAACTCGGATATCAATGATGAAAAATATTAAAAAGTTAGAGCTACCTAATGCATCGAAAGAAATAGCAGATGAAGTGGAAATATTGATAAAAAGAAAATAATTACCGAAATTTATTAATACAAATAAAACATTGAAAAATAATATTAAATATATAACATATTCTATAGTTTTGGCATTATTACTAACTGGTATTGTTTTTTTAGTAATTAATAACGAATCAAGAAAAATACAGAGTATTGATGTTGTTGTTAAAAATACTGATAGGCTAAAATTTATTAATATAGAAGAGGTTAAGCTTTTAGTAACTAACACTCATAATAAAATACTTGATAAGTCAAGGAGAGATGTTGATTTACTAAAAATAGAGAAAGAAATTGTTAAACAAAATGTAATTCAAAATGTTGAAGTTTCGTTTAGTTTAGATGGTGTACTTTCTGTTAATGTTGATCAAAGAGAGCCTATTGGCAGAATTGTTGTAGGTAAATGGCATAGTTATATTGATGAAACAGGCAAGGTAATGCCATTGACACGTAAGTTTACAGCACGAGTTCCTTTGGTTACAGGTTATGTGGTTGAAGAAAATTTATCGGAAGTTTATGAGGTGTTAAAGTATGTACATGAAGATAAAATACTTAAAAATTTAATTTCGGGAGTTACTGTTGATAAGTTGAATAATTTTGAATTGCGAACAATTCATGGCAATCAAATTATAGAACTCGGAAAAATAGAAGAGGTTGATGTTAAGGTTAAAAAATTAATTGACTTTTACAGATATACTGTTACCAAATATGGTTGGGCTAAATACAAGAGAATTAACTTAAAATTTGCAAACCAGGTTGTTTGTACAAAGCGTTAAATTATGAAAAATTCAAATATTGCAGTAGGATTAGATATTGGTACTACAAAAGTTGCAGCAATAGTTGGTCGACGTAATGATCACGGAAAAATAGAAGTATTGGCAGTAGGGAAAACCCGAAGCCTAGGTGTTAATAGAGGAATGGTAAATAATATTACTAAAACTATTGAATCTATTAAGCTTGCTATTGAAGACGTGGAAGTTAAATCGGGGAAAAAGATAGACAAAGTTGTGGTTGGAATTGCTGGGCAGCATATTAGAAGTATTCAGCATAGTGATTATATTATGCGTGAAAATTCGGATGATGTTATTACTCAGGAAGACATAGATCACTTAATAAAGCAAGTGCATAAGCTTGTTATGTTACCAGGCGAACAAATAATACACGTTTTGCCACAGGAGTATCGTATTGATTATGTTGAAGATATAAAGGACCCAATAGGTATGTCTGGTGCACGAATTGAGGCAAGTTTTCATGTTGTTGTTGGTAATATTTCGTCAATAAAAAATATTGGAAGATGTGTTACTAATAGTGGACTTAAAGTGCATGATGTTACTTTAGAGCCTATTGCTTCTGCCGAATCGGTATTGAGTGAGGAGGAAAAAGAAGCAGGTGTTGCTTTAATTGATATAGGTGGAGGAACAACTGACTTGGCAATATTTAAAGATGGAATTATACGTCATTCGGCTGTAATTCCTTTTGGAGGAAATATAATAACAGATGATATAAAAGAAGGTTGTTCTATTATTGAGAAACAAGCCGAGCAGTTAAAAGTTCGTTTTGGTTCGGCATGGCCTGGAGAAATGAGTGATAATGAAATAGTTTCAATTCCTGGTTTAAGAGGAAGAGAGCCTAAAGAAGTTACTATGCGTAACTTATCTCAAATAATTTCGGCAAGAGTACGTGAAATAATATCTCAGGTATTTCAGGAAATAAAAAATTATGGTTATGAAGAGCCAAGAAAAAAATTAATTGCCGGAATTGTATTAACAGGTGGTGGTGCACAGTTAAATCATATGCAGCAGATTGTTGAATATATTACAGGAATAGATACAAGAGTAGGTGTGCCAACTGAACATTTGGATGGTGGATCTGAAGGAGAGTTGAAATCTCCACTTTATGCAACGGCAGTAGGTTTGTTGATAAAAGGAATTCAGAATAATGAAGAAAAAGATAGACAAACAATAGTTAATGATATACCTGAGCTTCAAGAGGAAGATGATAGTGTTATTGTTGTAGATCCAGAGCCTAAAATAGTAGAAACAATTTTTTCGGAACCTGTAATAGTTGAACCTGAAACAGTAATTGAAGAAAAGGTTGAGGTAAAAGAAATTATAGGTGAGATTGAAGAATCTGTAGTAATTGAGCCTGTATTTGTACCTAAACCACCTAACGTTTTAGTTGAAGGAGGAGAGGATGTAGATGTAGAGGTACCAATAGAAAAAACTGAAGAGAAGAGTAAAAATATAATGGAGAGTTTATTAGATAAGTTTATGAGGTTTTTGGAAACTGAATAATAGTACTAGTCAAATTTGCACCCAAGCATACCAAAAATAATTATATAATGAATGAAGAAGATACTTATTTCGATTTGCCAAAAGATAAATCGAATGTTATAAAAGTAATAGGAGTTGGAGGAGGTGGTAGTAATGCCGTTAATTACATGTATGATCAAGGGTTTAAAGGAGTAGATTTTGTAGTTTGTAATACTGATTCTCAGCCTTTAAGAAGTAGTAAAGTCCCTAATAAAATACAATTAGGTGTAGCGCTAACAAAAGGATTGGGTGCTGGAGCAAACCCATTAATGGGTGCAAAAGCTGCAGAAGAAAGTTTAGAAGAGCTTGAAGTTATGCTTGATACTGAAACCAAGATGGTGTTTATTACTGCTGGTATGGGTGGTGGTACAGGTACAGGAGCAGCGCCAGTTATAGCAAAATTAGCAAAAAATAAAGGAATACTAGTAGTAGGAATTGTTACTATGCCTTTTTCGTTTGAAGGACCTAAAAGAGATAAGCAAGCTAGAAATGGAGTTGATGAATTAAAAAAATATGTTGATTCTATTATAATAGTTAATAACTCGAAGCTTGTTGAGATGTATGGTAAGCTTGGTTGGACTGAAGGCTTTTTTAAAGCAGATGAGGTTTTAGCTGCGGCTGCTAGAGGTGTTTCTGAAATAATTACCACCGAATATGTTCTTAATATTGATCTTAATGATGTTAATAATGTACTACAAGATAGTGGTACTGCAATTATGGGTACTGGAAGGGCTCAAGGAGACAATAGAGCAATTAAAGCTATAAATAATTCGTTAAATTCTCCGTTGCTAAATGATAGTAATATTTTTGGAGCAAAAAGTGTATTGTTGTTGATTAAGTCGTCAGACGAAAAGTATATAGCTACAATAGATGAGATTGACGAAATTAATAATTATATACAAGCTCAGGCCGGACACACAGCGGATATTATTTTTGGTTTAGGTATTGATAAAGATTTAGGAGAATATATTAGTACAACAATTGTTGCAACCGGATTTTCTCAAGAAAAGCAAAATATACAGTTAGATAAGGTACCAGAAAAAATTGTACATAGTTTAAATGGAGGTGTAGAGGTACGTAAGGATTCTTACAAGGCAAATGATAAAAATGTTAAACCTGAAAAAAAAATAGTTCATAATTTAGAGGATTACAATGATCAGCCAATAGAAGAAGTTTCAAGTAATGATTTTAATGTTGTAGATGATTCAGAAGAAGAATTTATTATCATAGATCAAGAAGATGAAAAGTATGAAGACGATAAATATTCTTCAAACGAACAAACTACTATAGAATTTGATTTACCTTTAGGTGAAGTAAGTGTAGATGTTGCTGATGAAATTCATGATTTAGATGTTGCCGTAGATTTAGAGATGTCAACTAAAAAAGAAGTGATAGTTGAAGTGCAAGATGTTGTTGTAGAGCCTACTGTTGAATTAACTAAAGATGTTTTTGATAGTGGAGTTAAAATTGCTACTGATTCGGGAGAGAAGGAAGTTGATTTTGTGCCGGAAATTATTAGTAAAAGAACTGATGCTTTAATAGAGGTAGAAAGTCAAGGTACTAGAGCTAAAGATATAAAAATTGAAAATAAAGAAATTGAGATTATAGGGGTAATTGACAAAGAAGATGTTGATGATCCATCTATTTTATTTACAACAAAAACTTTGTCTACTGATAAAAGTAATACTAGGCCTCAAGTAGGATTAGTTAAATCGTACGAAGGTGTTGATCCAACTGAAATTCCATTAGATCAGGTTAGAAAAATGGATTCTCAAACAAAAGAGAGATTAAAGAGATTTAGTTATGACTTTAATAATGCTAATACTAATGATGATTTAGGGCGAGAGCCGGCATTTGTAAGAGCAGGGTTAGATTTACATAATGATTTAGATGATATAAATAAACCGTCAAGGTATTCTGTTAAAAATGGAAAAACTGATGAAAATATTACAATAAATAAAAATAACTCGTTTTTACACGATAATGTAGATTAAACAATATGAGCTTACAAAATGATGTTATGGCAGCAATGAAAACTGCTATGAAAGCTAAAGATCGCGTTTCTCTTGAATCTTTAAGAGCGATAAAAGCTGCAATAATTACAGCACAAACAGAATCGGGTGCAAAATCTGAACTAGAAGAAGCGGAAGAAATTAAGCTTTTACAGAGGCTTGTTAAGCAGCGTAAAGATTCTGCATCAATTTATATTGAACAGAATAGAGCTGATTTGGCAGAGCCTGAACTAGCTCAAATAAAAGTTATTGAAGAATTCTTGCCAGAACAGATGTCGGAAGAAGAATTAAGAAAAATAATTTCTGACATTGTTGTAAAAGTAGGTGCAAAATCTCCAAAGGATATGGGTAAGGTTATGGGAGCTGCAAGTAAAGAAGTTGCAGGTAAGGCCGATGGTAAAGCTGTATCTACGATGGTAAAGAATATTTTATCGTCATTATAGGTTAGTGTTGAAAATGTAAAATAAAAAAAAACAGCTGTAGAGTTTTATCTATAGCTGTTTTTTTTTGTGGCTATTATATGGGCGTGTACATTCCGCTTTCGCTTCATGGTCGGGCTATCACTCGTACTCCTCGCGTTGTATTTCCGCTAGCGCTACAAAACAACACTGCGGGGTAACCGTTCTATCCCTCACGCAAGAAAATAAAAATACTAACACGTACCTTAATACAATTGCG
>JAGLDK010000037.1 GCA_023145615.1 Ichthyobacteriaceae bacterium
GGCAACTTTTTGCTTTTCCATTTTTCGTAAAATTTGTATTCTATAATCTTATTAAATTACTAACGTATTTTTTTCATTTTACTTATAATAAACCACTTATATTAAACTAACAAAAGCAACTTATCTATTGATTGTTAAATTATTATTTCTATTATTTTAGTGTATTTACACTAAAACTTTTATGCCTTTTAAACCTTTTTGTCATAATTTAATTGAGTTCAAAGATACTGAATACACTAATGTTTTAGAATAATTTTACATATTTATTAGTTTTTAGAGCTACTATTAAGTAGTTCGTAATTTAATTTTGAAATAAAACGGTTTTTTTTTATAAAACACAAGTAATTATACTGTATTACTTACTATAAAAACAAGTAAATTAAGTTCGTATTGTGTATAAACATACATATTAAGCCACTATGTTTTACTTTTAAACATTTATCAAAAAATATTGTTTATATCGAATAATTTAGCCAACTTCAAGTAAATATTTAAATAAAATACAATGAAAAACAACTACTTTTTATCAATTGCTTTATTGGTTATTCCATTAATTTCTTTTTCTCAACAAAACGAAAATTTCGAAAATTGGGAAGCCAATAGCCAATACAGTACGGGGAGTTTCGAAGGAAACAATCATATTACTTGGAATTTTGATCGATGCAAAAATAGTACTGATTATCTTATTGAAGGAGAAAAAAGTATTTTCTTTGATAAAAGAAGTGCTTCAAAAGAAGTTTACCCAATGGTTTATGCCGAAAATATTACGGGTGGTATATCTGAAATAAGCATAGATTATAAAGTTGGAAACTCGGCAACTAGTAACCGAAAATTTTCGGTAAACATAAATAATGGTGTTTATATTAAGGATTCCGGAAAATTTACTAATACTACTACCCAAACAATAACTTTTGATGAAATAAATATTGAAGGAGATATTTCTATAAAAATATCTAACGAAATGGGGTCGAACTTAGTAATTGATAACATTACTTGGACTGGTTATTCAACTCAAAACAATATGGCTATTAGTTCTACTAAAGTACAAAAAGCCATTGTATATTATAGCTATGGCAATTTAATTATAGATAATATAACTACTAATTCTGTTAATGTTATCAATACAAATGGTAACGTTATTTATAGCTCAAATACATCTGCAAACAGCTACCAATGTAGTTTGCAAAAAGGTAATGTGTATGTTGCTGTTTTAAAAACTAACAACGGAATTGTTACCAAAAAGTTTATTTGTAAATAAAATATATTTATAAATTAATTACAACTCAAATTACATATAATAGCCTTTACTTATTTAATAAGTAAAGGCTATTATATTATTGAATAAAAAATACTAATAGTTAATTTCAGTAATTTTCTCGACCCAAATATTTGGTAAAAAAACATCTTTTACATCTATTTTCTGAGTATGAATATTTACATTATCAATATCTTTAACTCCAATTGTATTCCACCCTAATTTATTAGGTGTAACAAAATCTTTTCTCACATTATCTCCAATGTAAAAATATTTATAAGCGGGGTATTTATTCTGAAAAAACAAATAATTATTATCATTGGGCTTTTCACTACCAAATTCTTCAGAAATTAATATTTCATCAACTAAATTTTCAATTCCTAAAGCTTTTAATTTATTCCTTTGAGTTATACTCCTACCGTCAGTAATTACGCCTATTTTGTAATTACATTGTTTTAGTTTTCCAAGGAAATTAAATATTGAATTCGAAATATTAATATCCGGAAAATGAAATCTATAAATATTTAATAAGTAATCTAAAGGTATATCTTTATTAACCGAAATAATATATTCAAACACATTCTCTTGGTTGCTATATTTAGTATATAATTTAGAGAAACTTAAATTTGTATCAAAATCAATTTTAACGGTTTTTACTATTGTTTTATATGCAGATTTAAGATAATCTATTTCTTTATACAAAGTATCGTCTAAATCAAACACAAATACCTTATTCAAGGTATCCATGTTTTAAAACTTCGTTATCGTATCTCAACATTAATAAATTATTGTCCCATTTATCAAAAAACTCAACTTCCTCATCTAACAAATATTCTTGAATTATCCATTTCGGAAAATTAGCTCCGGCTAAATATGCTAATGGAAAACCTCCTCCAAAACGTGGATTAACTTCTATTGCAATTATCCTTCTCGATTCTTTGAACAGAAAAAACTGTACAGTTAAGCAACCTCTAGCTCCTTCAATTTCAGAAAGATTATTTTTTATATAATCAACAAGTTCATTTTTTTCGGTTTTACCTTTATTCACCTCTCCATCTCTAACCTCAATACGCTTACGAGGCACAACACATTTCAGTTTATTGTCTTTTCCGAAATACAAATCGCAAGTATATTCATCCGAGTTATTCAAATCTAAATATTCAAGAAACATAAATTTATCATTACTAAAATGATAGTCTGTTAAATCTTTTTCAGTTTCAATAAAAAAAGTATCAATACTTCGGCTACCATCACTAGGCTTTATAAACAAAGGAAATTTAAGATGTTTTTTATCGTACTCCTCAGCAACCTCAACTCCTTTACTTTCAAAAAAGTCGTGTATCAATCTTTTATTTCTACATTTATTAATAAAATCAACCGAAGAAATTATTACAGAAACGCCCTTTGATGCAAACAACTCTTTGTTTTCTGCTAATAATAAAAGTTCGGTATCAATAGTAGGTACAACTAACTTTATTGAATTTTCGACACAAATATTAAGCAAAACATCAACATACTCAGGTTCGTTTAGTTTAGGCACTTTAAACCAACCATCAGAAACATAACATGCAGCAGAAAGTTCAGGATTTAAATCAACTGTAAAAACCTTACTATCTGCAAAATATTTTTTAAGTTCTATTTTAAAATCATTAACCAAAGAAACCCTTTTACCAGCCGAAGTGATTAGTATATTATTCATATCAAAAATTTATATATTAAAATTCTAATCTAACATCTTATATTCAATATTAAAGTAAGCCTCCGTCCAACTACATATTGATTCATATGACATAAATAAAATATCTTTGAAAACCATAAAACTTTAAGATATGACATCACGTAAGTAACATAATCAAAATGAAATAATTTCGCTCATAGAGCAATGGCATAAAAATGGAAAAAATAAAGTTGAATTTTGTAAGAAAAAAAGTATCACCATTTATTTATGGGGACTAGTAGATAGAAATGATTGATTTATCAAATACAGAAGTAGATGACAGTAATATAATGGCTAAAAAATGAGGATAAAAAGTAGGTTATAAAGGACGAAAAAAGACAAAAACAACAAACATTATATTTTTATCAGGTAATGCTGGTAATATGTTAGGGTTTAGTAATGCCTATGCAGAATTTCATAATGATTTGTATAAAATTTAAGAAAAGAATTGATACTAAAAAACTTTATCTTATTATTTCTTTATCACTCTTGCTGGATTCCCTACAACAGTAGTTCCATCTTCTACATCTTTAATAACAACACTCCCTGCTCCAACTGTAACCCACTTGCCAACTTTAACTCCAGGAATAATAACAGCTCCAGCTCCAACATGAGTTCCTTCTCCAATTGTTACATTTCCACATAATGTTGAATTTGGTGAAATATGAACAAAATCTTCTAACACACAATCGTGATCTATAGAAG
>JAGLDK010000038.1 GCA_023145615.1 Ichthyobacteriaceae bacterium
GAAATTGCTAAAATATATAATTATCCAAATGTTGAGGATGTTGATTATGGTAAAAAGATGTCGGACTTGGTTAAGATTAGCTTAGAGTCTAACTCGAAAGATCAAATTAATTTGGGGGTAAACCCATTTTACGGACTGAATAAAATTATGGTTATTTTGTGGACTGTAATTAATATTGTTAAGGCTATGATTTCGAGTTTTGTGGTAAAAAAAATTATGAAACGTGTATTTGGTAGATATGCCTTTAAAATTATGATAGATATTTTTGGTGTACCTGTATATGCTTTTTGGAATGCTTATGCCACTTATAATGTTATAAAAGAAACAAAGGTTTATGTTATGGCTCCTTCTGTTGTTGATAATTTTGTTAATCAACTTTATGATCAACAAAAAAACAATAGTGAGTTTATTTTGTATATATACTATATGCTAAATTATATTGCTGTACTTAAACAAGATTTTCATTCTAATCATTATTTATTAGCTTTAAACTTATTAGATAAGTTTGGTATAGAGGTAAATGAGGATTTTGTTTTTACGAAAGGTTTTATTGAAGAATTAACAACATCATCAGAAAAAACAATTGAAGGATTTTCTAAATTATTATTGTTTGGAATGATTATTGACGGAGACCTTTCGTGGTATGAGCAAATGAAGATTAATGAATTTAGGAAAAAGGGAATATTTATATTTACAGTAAAACAGGGTAAGAGTTGGGCAAAACAATATTACAAAGGAAATGGTATTGAAGAGCTGGTTAATTTTAATATAAAAGTGTCAGAAAAACAAGTTGAAGTTAATTTAGCGTAGTGGCTTATTTATCTAAATGCTATGTTTAAAAAGTATAAAATATTAGATTCTTAGATTCAATTAAAAAAAGGCTAATTCCTAATATTAGGAATTAGCCTTTTTTTAATTTGTAAATTACATAATAGTTGTTTGTGCAACCACTCAGTTAATCTTTATATTCTTTAACAATATTACCATTTATTATTGTCATGTTTACTTTAAAGTCTTTGTCGAAAACAACAATATCGGCATCAAGTCCTGGTAAAAGAGAACCAGTTTTTTTCTGAAGATTAATAACACGTGCAGGGTTTGTACTTGCCATACGTATTGCATCGTGTGTACCAACTCCCCATTCAATAAGATTTTGCACTCCTTTAATCATAAGTAACGATGAACCTGCAATTACATCATCTTCTTTACGCATAAATATTTTATCGTTTAAGTAAACCTCTTCTCCGTTGGCAATTAATGTACCTTCGGTTTGTTGAGTAGGACGTAATGCATCAGTAACCATTACAATATTACTCATTGGTTTATTTTTACGTAAAAGATTAATTAGTGCAGGGTTTACGTGGAAACCATCAGGTATAATTTCGCTTGTCATTTGCGAGTGGATTAAAATTCCACCAACAACACCCGGGTCTCTGTGGTGCAAACCACTCATTGCATTAAATAGGTGTGTAGAGTGTAGAATTCCGGCATGCATACCATCTAAAATATCTTCATAAGTTCCATCGGTATGACCTGCCGAAAGTATAATACCTTTTTTTATACAGTAATGTGCAAGTTCTCTCATGTTTTCAAGCTCAGGTGCAACAGTCATAAGTGCAATGTTTCCATCTGCAGCATCGTAAAGTCTTTTCATTAAATCAATATCAACTTCGCTGATAGATTCTTTGCGTTGTACTCCTAGTTTTTTAGGCGATATAAATGGACCTTCAAGGTGTAAACCATGAATTTTGGCTCCTTTTTCTTTTCCAATTGCCTTAGTAACTTCTTTTATAGTTTTAATAAATTGTTCTGGCTCTTGAGGGTATAGAGTGGGGCAGAAACCAGTTACTCCAAATTCAGCAAGTTTTAACGACATTTCAAGCACAGCTTCGGCCGATGCATCTTCAGTACCAACTCCACCAATACCATGTATGTGTGTGTCTATAAATCCAGGAGAAATTGTTTTTCCTTCTAAGTTGTACACTATAGCATCAGCAGGTATTTTATCCTTATCGAAACGTTTTGGGCTAAGTACATTGTCTATTTTCCCATCTTTAATAATTAGGGTACTGTTTTTTAAAATAGTAATACCTGTGTAGATATTAGCATTAGTTAAATAAATGGTTTTCATTAAAAAGGTTTTATGTGGTTTGAGTTTTCTTAGTTGAATTTAAATGATGTAAAAAATACAAATCTTTAATTATTACCAATGCCAATAATATTATTGAAATTATAATTGATATTGAACAAAGCTTTTGCAGAGTCAAGATATTTAAATTTTACAATCGTTACAGTTTGTGTTATGGAAAAAAGTAATGATTGGTATAATTTAGCATGATAAAATCATAAGTGAAATTCATGACAAAAATATAAAAGTTAGATATATTAACTAATAGAAATGTGTTAATTTTTAATGTTTTTGAAATTCGTTTATGTAATTATTTTTGGGTTAAAAAGTAATGTTTGTTTTGTAGTTTTAAGGTTGTTATAAAGAAGTATATTGTTTATTTTCGATGGGTATTGTTTTAAATTAATACTGTTTGTTTATGTATTGTGCAATACTGTTAGTTAGCGGTGTTGTTTGTCAAATATAAGTATATGTTAATCTGTATTGTAATTTAACGCCGTGTGTAATATGTAATATTGGTAACAGATAATAACAACACACAAAATAATACATATTATGAAAAAGTTTATTTTAATGTTTGCTTTAATTGTATCAACTTATAATGTTGCAAATGCACAAATTGCATGGGGAGTTTTGGCTGGTCCAAACTATAATTGGTCGGGTGTAAAGGTTGATAATTACTCTTCTGATAGCAGTGCAGGATGGCATGCAGGTGGTTTTTTAAGAGTTAAAATTCCAATAGTTGGTTTGTATGTTCAAGCAGAGCCTACTTATACTAATTTAAACGTTAAGGTTGTAAATAATAATAATAGAACCGAAACTTTAAAAACTCATAGATTTGATATGCCAATTCTTTTAGGTTGGAAATTTTTAGTTTTCGGTAAAATATTTGGAGGTCCAGTGTTGTCGGCAAATACAGGAAATAGTGCTGGAGGTTGGGATGTTGACGTAGATAATAATTTTTCTGCAGGATTTCAGATGGGAGCAGGAGTAGAGTTGGGTAAGTTTTCAATTGATTTACGCTACGAAGGTGCTAATAGTAGCAATGTAGTTGTAGATGGTTTTAAGTTTGATAACAGATCTAGACAAATAATAATGAATTTTGCTTATGAGTTAAATTAAAACATAAAAACAATAAAAATTGTATATAAAAAAGAGGGTTTGTGTTGCGTAACACAAACCCTCTTTTTTATATTTTACTTTAAGTGCCATGACACAATTATTTGTGTACATAAATTTAAATTAACAAGTATTTATAAAATGCTTGAAAATTAAACCTGAATTCAAGTCACAATTAAAAATTACTTACTTCTTTTTTTCTTCATTAAAATATACCAAATAATAGTACATTTCTCTTTCCTCGTCGTAGCCTTTCTCAATATTATGATTCGAATTTTCGTCGGTAAAATTCAGTTTAATTTCGAAATTAGTATCTAAGTTAATTACGTTTTTAAATTTTCTACGCATTGTTGTAACAGCATCGTTGGCAATGGCAAAATTATTAAAATCTTCAATTTTATAATCGTCTTTAAATTTTTCGGTATAATCTTTAAATTCGTTTTGGTACGATGGATTATCAATAACATTATTTATAAAGTCATCTTCTACGAACTCATCATTTTTTGCAAAAAAATCAACCGATTTATTTAAGAATTTTATTTGTTCTTTTTGATCTTCATTTTTAAATACTACATCGTTCGAAAAATCTTCGCAAAGTTTTAGGTACGTTTTAGTATGAAAAATTCCGTCTTGCTTTGGGGTTATATTTAAGAAACTGTCAATCCAATATTTTGCGTCGTATCGGTTCGAGTCGTGGTGTAAAACTTTGTAACCACTATCTTCTTCAATATTGAAAATTATGGCACCTTTATCTAGTTTTTCTAAATAAACACCCTTGTCAAGATCAATAATCATACTATTATTGTTTCTTAAAAATTTCATAAAACTACGAGGAACTTCACTTTTAAAAATTCCAATAGCTTGTACGGGTTGGTTATCTAAAGTAATATCGTTTAATAATGTAATATATATTTCTCCGGGTATAATATGTGGGTGATCGGAAACTGAATACAAATGTTCTGCAATTTTTTTAGAATACTCATGAAACGATTCTGGAGCGTTAAAAATTCCTTTAGCTAAATTGTATAACTCGTTAAACGAAATATCAGTATCATGATAAAACTGATTATAACTTTCTTCTTTATCTCTGAATGGCTTGAAAAAAAACTCATTTAAATGAGAAATAAGTTCAGTATTTAGTTCGTGTGTTGATTCTGAAAGGTAAACTCCTTCTTCTTTACTTTTGTTACCTACCTGATGTACCGACATTTCTTCAATAGAAGTTCCCCAAAGATTAAGCATATAATTAGTGTTTTTTATAGTTTAAAATCATACAAAAGTACAAATATTGAAGCAATTAAATATGTACAGTGTCATATATATTGATAAGCTTGTAATAAATAGGGCTGTAATATGTTTAAAATAATGTATTTTTGCAAAAAAAAATAACAATACGTATTATGCAAGCAATAAATATAAAAACGGTTTTAGAGGCTAATGAGTGGTTTGTTTCGGCTGAAGAATCTGACATAACTAAGTTATTAGAAAAGCAACCAAATTTGTCGATGTTGGCTATGGAGATTATTGAATCTGAAATGGCAGAAATGGATGAAGAGGCAATAAACCTATTCTATGCATTTTATTTAACATCATTAAAAGCGTATTATTTAGAGTATGATAATAATATAAATGAGGTAACTGAAGATGATATTCAGAAATCGTTTGATTATCAAAATGATTTTTCAAGAAGATTATCTGAAGTTTTAGATATAAAGGAAGAAGGAGAAGAAGGAGAGAATAAAATTCAGGAGGAACTTGAAAAGCTTGAATCGAAATTTCAATCGGATGATAAATTTGATTTTAAAGCGGAAGGATTGGCAGATTTAGAAGATTTAATAAATGAAATGAATTCGACAAATAAACAAGAAGCCATCAGAACTTTTGTGTTTACCGATTTAGAAGAAGTTGGAGTAGATGAGTATGTTGGAGGTTTTATAAGTCAGAATATTCAAATATTAGTTAGCGCTTTAGAGTATATGATGGAAAAAGCTAATCCAACTCAGAATTTAAAAATAGTTTAACGTTAAACTTGAATATGTATATTTAAGTTTTTGGTGATTTTACTGCAATATTTTGTAGTTAATTATTAATTAACATTTATTCAATACGCTAAGTATTGAAAGATAGTATTGGAAATAAGTATTATAGTAATAAGTTTATTTAATGTTTTTAGCATGTTGGGTGATGAGCCAAAAGCTGAAAACCAAAAGCTAAAGGCTGAAAAGGAATGAGAGAAGAAGATAATAATAAAAGAGAAGTAAGAGATCACCATTTAGAAAATAATACATTGACTATTGGTGAAATGCATAAGTTGGTAATTTTACGTGAAACATCGGTAGGTTTATTTTTAGGCGATGAAGATGATAACGAAATTTTATTGCCAAATAAATATGTGCCTAAAGAGTTTAAACTCGACGAAGAAATAGATGTTTATGTTTATCTAGATTCTGGAGAGCGTAGAATTGCAACTACCATTGAACCTAAAATTAAAAGGGGAGAGTTTGGGTGTTTAAAGTGTACTGCTACTACAAAGTCGGGTGCGTTTTTAGATATGGGACTTGAGAAAGATTTGTTTGTTCCGTTTAAAGAGCAAAGAAATAAAATGGAAGAAGGGCGTTTTTACAACGTGTTTATGTATTTAGATGAAGAAACCGACAGACTTATTGGCTCTAATAGATTGAATAGATATTTAGAGTTAGAGGATGTTGAATTAGATCCAAATCAGGAAGTTGATTTATTAGTTGATCAGCGTACCGATTTTGGAGTTAATGTTATTATAAATAGTAAGTACAAAGGTTTTGTTTTTAATAATCAAATTTTTAAACCTGTTATTTATGGTCAAAAACTTAAAGGCTTTGTAAAAGAAGTTAGAGAGGATGGTAAAATAGATGTTACTTTTCAAATTCAAGGTATTGAAAGTATTGGAGAAAATGCCGATGTTATTATTGATGCACTTGAAGCAAACGATGGCTACTTACCGTTAACTGATAAAAGTCATCCAGAGGAAATAAGATCTAAATTTGGAATGAGTAAAAAGTTGTTTAAAAAATCGATTGGTGCTTTGTATAAACAAAAAATCATTGAAATTAAAGACGATGGTATTTATATGACTGGTTTTGGAGAAGAGGCAGTAGAATCTGAAGAGAATTTAGGAGATGATTTAGATTAAATATTGGTGTTTCTTATAAAATAAAAAAAAGTTGGTTACCATAGTAGGTAGCCAACTTTTTTTGTTTAGTAAATATTATAACACATTAAATGTGAGCTGTTTATTTTTAACTCCTACTATAAATTACATAGACTCTTAATTTATAATTTAACGGAATATTGAATTAACCATTGACAATTAAAAATTAATTTAGTTGTGCTTTGTTATCAATATCAATTAAATTTTGGGGAGTATTATGTAACTTGTTTTCTTCTTCAATTTCTTTATCCCATTTAGGAGCTAAGTAAACAAACACCAAAGTTATAGGTACAATTATACCAGTTGGGTTTTGCGACATAATTGCGTTAAAGTAACTTGCAAATGCCAAACCAATAAAAGCACTTACTATTGAAGCTATTTTTAGCCTGAGATTTTCGTTTTTAATCCTCATTACTATTAATAGTCCTTTGAATGCTAAAAACAGGTATAAAATTATATTTATTAAAAGCCCAATAATACCGGTTTCCATCCATATTCTAGCGTAGTATCCATCTGTAGGTGTGCTTGCCAAAAATGTTCCGGGAGAAAAACGCATTCCCCACGATCCAGCCGATCCAATTCCACCTCCTATAGGTTTATCGGAAAGGAATTTGGCAACAACTTTTTCTTTACGTTTTCTAACAAGATACGAAGGGTCTTTTGAAGGATTTAAAGCTGTACGCATTCGGTTAATTTGGTAATTTGATTGCATAATTCGTGTAAACTTTAAGAAACCAAAAGATATTAATCCTAGTATAAAACCCGCAAGTAATAATTTGTAGTTTTTACTGGAAATTAAAAATATAGTTACTCCAATTACAATTACAGCAATAGGGCCTCTTGATCCGGATATTATTAAGCCATATACACCTAGTATTGATGCCACAAAGAAAACCCATCTTTTATATCCTTTACTGGTTAATCCAAATGCGGCTGCAATTATTGCAATATGTGCTTGAGAACCTGCAAAAGTTGATGAATCGCTGAAGAATGAAAATACACGAAGTTTTCCGAATAAAATATGAGTTCTATCTGCTCCGGCATTAAGCCAGGCTTGTTCTGATGCCGAAACACCAATAAATAATTGTTTCATGCCCCATAGGGTTGCTATAATTTCTACAATGGCAATAAAGAAGATGAAATTATACATGTCTTCTTTTTTATTGTAAATCAAAAAAACCAAAGGAGTAATAATAAAAGGATATAACGAAATACTACGCATGGCATAAAACCAAGCTTCGGCACTTGTTGATAGTGGGTTTAAAATCATTATAGTAATAAACATCATCCATAATGCCCATAATAATGTTAACGAATTTTTAATAACCGAAAAATCGGCTTTGTTGTTTAATTTAATAAGGGTAATTATCCATATGTATATAGTAACTAAATCAATAGATAAGCCAAATGGTATGGTTTTAGGAAATGTCCTTTCAAGTATTGATATAATAAAAGCAAATATTAATACAATATATATACCGAGTTTTAAATTATCATACATAAAGTACAATATTACAAGAGTAAATGGTATAGCTATTAATGCCAATATACCAATTACGCCAGTATCGGAAATTAAAAAACTAAGTGTTATGCCAATTAATATTGGTATAAGCCATTTGCTAATGGAGAATAACGACGAGTAAGAAACTGATTTGTTCATAATTGCTAGTAAAAGTAGTTGTGTACTAAAAGTAAGGATATTAAATAGCTTTAGCAATTGTAATTGGTTGATTTTAGGCTTGTTACTTGTTTTTTATTTAGATGTTTGATTGAATTATTTAAAATTGAGTGATTTAATGTATGTGTTTATGCATAGAATAAGTACTCTTAATTGATTGATTACTAGATAGTTAAGAATGTATTAGTGTTGTTTGTGTGCTATAAACTTGGTTTCATGTCTAAATGACAGCCTTTGTCACATTAATTTCCATCATTACTGACATTTTGTAGCTTTGCAGTAGAAATAACAACAAGTATTAGTATTGGCACAGAACTTGACTATTTGTAGTTGAGTTTAAAAAAAAAGAATTGAAATTTAATACATATAAATAAGATGAGCAAAATAATTGGAATTGACTTAGGAACTACAAACTCTTGTGTTTCGGTAATGGAAGGTAATGAGCCAGTAGTAATTGCAAATGCTGAAGGGAAAAGAACTACACCATCAATCGTAGCTTTCGTAGAAGGTGGAGAGAGAAAAGTTGGTGATCCTGCAAAACGTCAGGCAGTTACAAACCCTCACAAAACAATATACTCTATTAAGAGATTTATGGGAGATAAGTTTTCTGAAGTACCTAACGAGGTATCAAGAGTTCCTTATTCTGTTGTAAAAGGTGATAATGACACTCCTCGTGTAGATATCGATGGACGTCTTTATACTCCACAAGAGATTTCAGCAATGACACTTCAGAAAATGAAGAAAACTGCTGAGGATTATTTAGGATACGAAGTAACTGAGGCTGTTGTAACAGTTCCTGCTTACTTTAACGATGCACAACGTCAGGCTACAAAAGAGGCTGGAGAGATTGCAGGACTTAAAGTTAGAAGAATTATAAACGAGCCAACTGCTGCTGCACTTGCTTACGGTTTAGATAAAGCACACCAAGACAAGAAAATTGCTGTTTACGATTTAGGTGGTGGTACATTTGATATTTCTGTACTTGAATTAGGAGACGGAGTATTTGAAGTACTTTCTACAAACGGTGATACTCACTTAGGTGGTGATGACTTTGATGATCATATTATTGACTGGTTAGCTGCTGAATTTAAAGAAGCTGAAGGTTTTGATTTAAAACAAGATGCAATGGCTCTTCAACGTTTGAAAGAAGCTGCTGAGAAAGCTAAAATTGAGCTTTCTGCTTCAACTCAAACTGAGATTAACTTACCATATATTACTGCTACTGCTTCAGGACCTAAGCACTTAGTACAAACTTTAACTCGTGCTAAATTCGAGCAATTAACACACGATTTAGTTGTACGTTCAATGGATCCTTGTAAAAAGGCTCTTAACGATGCAGGATTAAATCCTTCTGATATTGATGAGGTTATTTTAGTTGGTGGATCAACTCGTATGCCAAAGATTGTAGAAGAAGTTGAAAAATTCTTCGGAAAAGCTCCATCAAAAGGTGTAAACCCTGATGAAGTTGTTGCAATTGGAGCAGCTATACAAGGTGGTGTACTTACAGGAGATGTAAAGGATGTATTATTATTAGACGTTACTCCATTATCTTTAGGTATTGAAACAATGGGTGGTGTAATGACTAAGCTTATTGAGTCTAACACAACTATTCCTACTAAAAAGTCGGAGACTTTCTCTACTGCTGTTGATAGCCAACCATCGGTTGAAATTCACGTATTACAGGGAGAGCGTCCTATTGCTGAAGGTAACAAAACAATTGGTCGTTTCCACTTAGATGGTATTGCACCAGCACAACGTGGAGTTCCTCAAATTGAAGTAACATTTGATATTGATGCAAACGGTATAATTAAAGTTTCTGCTACAGATAAAGCAACAGGAAAAGTTCAAGATATTCGTATCGAGGCTTCTTCTGGATTATCTGAAGAGGATATTCAAAAGATGAAAGCTGATGCTGAAGCTCACGCTGAAGAAGATGCTAAAGCAAAAGAAAAAGCTGACAAATTAAATGCTGCTGATTCAATGATTTTTCAAACTGAGAAAATGCTTAAAGAATCAGGAGATAAATTAACTGAAGATCAGAAAACACCAATCGAACATGCTCTTACTGAGTTAACTATTGCTCATAAAGAACAAGATTTAGCTGGTATTGATGTTGCAATGGAAAAGGTTCAGAAAGCTTCTGAAGCTCTTTACCAAGCTGCACAAGGAGAACAAGCTGGTCAGCCAGGACCTGATGCAGGTGCAGGTGCTCAACAAGGTGGAGATGATGTACAGGATGTAGATTTCGAAGAAGTGAAGTAATTACTTTTAGATAAATAAAATTTTTAAGACCCCCATTGCTGATTTATTAGCAATGGGGGTCTTTTTTTTGTGCCAAATTTTAAATGGTGCTCTTATAAATCAAGCAAAAATATTAATATTCGTTATTATCGTGACAAATGTTATAGTCTAAAAATAGAGATAACGCTATATTTATTATGATATTTTGAAATTGTAACGATAATAATGATTTATCAAATCACGGTATTTGTTAAATGTAAAGTTTCACAACGTTATTTCGGAAGTTATAGATAGCTTGTCTGTAAGTTTTCCCTTTTTTTCGTAAATTAATATCATCAAACCGTATTAATATGAGGCTTATATAATTCACATCACATTACTCAGACGAGAAAAGTTGCAGATTTGCATTTAAAGAGTATAGATAGAAAGAAGGTGTGAAGTGTGTAATATCTATTATTATTATTATTATTAGAAAAGAGAACAATGGGAGTGTAAGGAGTGCGGATATAGAACTACACTAAAAAGTGTAACTGTAATGTAAAATAGTAAATTGCCTTTTCAATATTGATTTATTGCAATGTATTTATCGATTAGTACAAAAAAAACGTTCTCTGCAAAAGAGTTTTAATGTTAGAAAGAACATAAAAGATGATGAGTATTTATTAGGAGATGAGGTAGAATTTGATGAAGGCTTCTGAATAAAACATCAATTAAACCCGAATTGATGGGTGCAATAAATAAAATATATAAATTGATGAAATAAAATGCCGATTTAAAATTTTAGATAGATAGGCATTATGATGGAGATGATGAAAATAATATGAAGTTATAGAAGGGTAGAGGAGAATTGGTAATGAATAAAATTATTGAATTAGGAATTTAAAACGATAGGTTAAAATTTAATGGATTTGGAGAAAGTAAACCAATTGATAATAATTAGTATCCCGAAGGAAAAGCAAATAATAGAAAAGTAGAATTTGTGAAATTTTAAATAAATATGATGAATAAAATTTTAGTATTAGCAATTTCAATGCTGTTAAGTGTTGGTGCAATGGCTCAGAAAGCCAAGTATAAAGTGTTTCCTTTTAAAACGGGAATTATTGAGTATAAATTAGAGGGTAGTACAAAAGGTACTCACACAAAGTATATTAAAGATTATGGTTATAGGCAAGCCGATTATACCAAAAGTAAAACAAGGGTGTTAGGTGTAACATCAGAAGAAAATTCGGGAACAATAATGGAAGGTGCTTATGTATATTCTATTGATTATGAAAGAAATGTTGTTACTAAAACCGAAAATCCTATTTATAAAAAGTATATTAATGATAAAAAAGAGTATGAGAAAATAGGTAAAGAAGCTCTTGAAGCATTGGGTTATAAAAATACAGGTGAAACAGAAAAAATACTTGGTGAAACTTGTGAAATTTGGCAAGGTAGTTTAGGTAAAGTTTGGATTTGGAAACATTTGGCTTTAAAATCGTACACAAGTATAATGGGAGTTAAGGTTACCGAAACGGTAACAAAAATTGATTTAAATGCAAATGTTCCTTCTAGTAAGTTCGAAATTCCTAAAGGAATGAAAATGGAAGAAGTTGATATGTCGGAGATAATGAACGAGGACATGACGGATGAGGATAGAGAAAATATGGAAGACTTAAAGAATATGTCGTACAGCGATTTTAAAAAGTTAATGAAGAAAGATAATCCGGATTTAACTGATGAGGAAATTAAGCAAGCTTATGATATGAAAAATGGATTAATGAATTTGTTTGGAAATTAGTAAGAGATATAGGTTAGTGCATAAAAAAGGGACAACAAATAAATTTATTTGTTGTCCCTTTTTTATTTATCAAGTAATATGTTTTTAATACGAAAAATATACTAAAGTTGTAGCAAATGCAATTACAGTAAGTTTTGCGTAATTAAATTTATGTGTTGATGAGCTTTCGAATAATATTGTTGTACTAATATGTAAAAATATACCAATTACAATAGCATTAATTTGAGCTTTATATTCGAGTAGCAAAGGTATGTTATTAGCTAAGAAACTACCCAATGGCGACATTAATCCAAATAAAGCAAGGTATATAATTGATGTGGTTTTAGATCGCCCACTTTCTCTAAATGCAGAGTATATAATTGATGCAATTGGAATTTTATGAATAAAAATACCCATTAGTATAGGATTCGAAATTTCATCAATTAAATGTGTATGTTCGTGTCCGGCAACTGGTGCACCCTCTAAAAAAGCATGTATCGATATACTTATATACATAGGTATAGTAAACATGCTGTGGTTTTTCTTTTCTGCATTGTGCGTTTGGTGTGCGTGTTCCATTCCGTTAGATATATATTCTAATAAGAGTTGAATAAAAACTCCTATCATTATATATAATCCAATTTTTTCGAAACCCGATTTATATACACCTGGTAATAAATGAAAAACAGTTACCGCCAATAAAAAAGCCCCACTAAAAGTTAAAAAAAGTTTTTTAATTTTTTCGTAAGGTTTAATTAATTCTCCAATTACAGCACCAATTACAACTGCCATAAATAAAATAATATAACTCATTATGTGTAATTTTTAATTGTTGTTTACTAACAAATTCTAATATAAGGTTTGTTAAAGTTAACTACTTGGTTATTTACTAGTTTAATAGCAAAACCTTTTAAATAGAAGACAACTCCCGCATATGCCTAATGAGCCTTTGTTAGCAAAATGTGCATTTTCATTTAGCAAGTTTATAATCCTCAATCAACAAACTTGCAGAAAGATTTAATCGTATGGCTAATTTTCTAATCATTTCGATGGTTAATCTTCGTTTTCGATTTAAAATTTCTGAAACTCTACTTTTTCTACCAATTTCAGGAATCTTATATGCAAGATTTTTTTTGCATTTTTGCTAACTAACTAATAATACATATTTATAATTTATAGTGTTAGCTCGTTCACAAATAATTTATAATTGTCAATGATTAATTAACCATTAACAATTATAAATTAACAATTATCTACTATCCTTCCATTTTCATAGAAAGTTCCATCCAACGTTCTTCTTTATTTTCAATTTTTTTATCAATTTCGCTAATTTCAACTGTTAACGCTTGAATTTTTTCAGAGTCAAGATTTTCAGTTTCAAATTTTAAACTAATTTTAGCTTTATTAGCCTCAAGTTTTTTAATATCATTTTCAAGGTTTTTAAACTCCTTACTTTCGCTATAACTAAGTTTTACTTTTCTGTCGGTATCTTTTTTACCTTTCGATGATTTTTCCTTTTCAATAGCCGATTTTTCTTGCTTCTCCAGTTTCGAATACTCTCTATAGTCAGAATAGTTTCCAGGAAAATCACGAATAATTCCATCGCCTTCAAATACAAAAAGGTGATCAATTATTTTGTCCATAAAATATCTATCGTGGCTAACTACCAATAACACACCAGGATAATCTTGTAAGAAATCTTCAAGTACATTTAATGTTAGAATATCTAAATCGTTTGTTGGTTCATCTAAAATTAAGAAGTTAGGATTGTGCATTAAAATAGTACACATATATAATCGTCGGCGTTCTCCACCACTTAATTTTTCAATAAAATCATACTGTTGTTTTCTTTCGAATAAAAACTTTTCTAGAAGTTGAGCCGCAGTAATTTTCTGACCTTTAGCCATTGGTATATATTCTGCAATATCTTTTACTACATCAATAACCTTAGCGCCAGGTTTAAATTTCATACCATCTTGCTTGTAAAAACCAAACTTTATAGTATCTCCAACAATTACCTTACCTTCATCAACTTCTTTATCGCCAGTTAAAATATCAAGGAAAGTTGATTTTCCAACACCATTTTCTCCAACAATACCAATACGTTCGGCTTTTTTAAAAGTATATTCAAACTTGTCTAAAATTTTAAGGTTTTCATATCCTTTCGAAACTTTATGAAGTTCAATAATTTTACTTCCTAAGCGTTCCATATTTATTTGTAACGATAAAGCTCTTTCATCAAAACGTTTCGATGCTTTTTGTTTTAATTCCTGAAAAGCATCAACACGAGCCTTAGATTTTGTACCTCTGGCTTTGGGCTGACGACGAATCCAATCTAATTCTTTGGTCATTAAGTTTTTTGCTTTACCAGTTTCTGATTTAGCAATTTCTTCTCTTTGAGCCTTTTTTTCTAAATAATACGAGTAGTTTCCGCTGTATTTATATAATACCGAATTATCTAACTCAATAATTTCGTTACAAACTCTATCTAAAAAATATCTATCGTGAGTAACCATGAAAATTGTAATCTTTTCTTTTATCAAGAATTCTTCAAGCCATTCAACCATTCCTAAATCAAGGTGGTTAGTAGGCTCATCCATAATTAATAAATCAGGTTTCATCATCATAACCTGAGCAAGAGCAACTCTTTTTTGCTGTCCTCCTGATAGCTTTTTCATGGGTAAAGTAAGATTCTTAATTTTTAGTTTCGACATTGTTTGTTGAACAAAAACTTCAAAATCCCAAGCATTTTCGTTATCCATTGCATCAATAGCATCCTGCATTTCATCAACTAAATCAGGATTCGACATTACATGATTGTAATGTTTAATAGTTTGCATTACCCTGTTGTTAGAGTTGTAAATTACATCCTCAACAGTGGCTTCTGGATCCAAATCCGGACTTTGTTCTAAATATCCAATCGTTATATCTTTTCTATATACAACCTGACCCGAATCGGCAGAATCTTTTTTAGTTATTATGTTTATTAAGGTAGTTTTTCCAGTACCATTTTTTGCAATAAATGCAACTTTCTGACCTTGGTTTATTCCGAAGCTTATATCTTCTAAAATGGTTTTTGCACCAAATGATTTCGAAATATTCTCAATAGATAAATAATTCATTATGTATAGTATTTATATAAAAACACTTGAAAGTTGGATAAAATATAGCCTAACTTTCAAGTGCGATTGTTTATTTTTATCGTTTAAAAACGATTTTATATTTATTAGCTATTTATTAATAATTGATTAATAATAGACTAATGATTTACTAATAACCTCCTAAAGTTTGAGTTACTAATACGTGGTAATATTTAAATTCTCCAACTTTTTTCTCGTATAAAACTGCACCAATTCCTGTTTCAAATAAATCAGGATTTAATATATCGGAACGATCTACTTTTGATTTCATCCAACCATTAATAATTTTTTTAGCTAAACTAATGTATGTATGATTTATAATTTCAACTCCTCTTTCGTTATAGTATTTTACTTCTCCACTTGCATTATTCATTATAATTTTTTGGTTCGATGAAGTTGCTAGTGTAGTAACATCCGAAATGTTTTCGGCAATAAAAGGGTAGTTTCCATCAAATTTTAAAATTCTATCTAAAAGAGTTTCATTTCCTTTAGAAAAATTATTAAAATGGCCGAAAAAATTATGTTCATACATTTGTTCCGAATGAAAATTAGCAGCATCAGTAAGTTCCATTGTTAGCCTAAACTCTTTTAAATTTTGAGTTACTCTAATTTCATTTAAACGCTTATTAATTGCCATTACTAACATATCGGCTCTAAAATCATTAGTATTTATAGTGTCGGCAATAGTTGGTCTTTTGTAAAAGCTTACATTGTCGATAGTTCTGTTACCTCTACTATTAGTGTTCGAAACAATAATGCTATTTGTGGTGTTAACTAATTTATTATTAGTACAATAAGCAGAGTTTATACTTGCCGAAAAAAGAAATAAAGTTAGTATTATGCTTTTTATTTTCATAACATTTAAGAGTTAGGTGTATTTAATATATTTTGTAGTGTAGTTTTACTTTATTGAATCTTTTGAAATCCAAATATCTTCCTTTTTTAAAATACGCTCATCGTTACGCCAAATAAAACCTTTTAATTTCCTGGCATTTTCAGGTAGTTTAGAGTTGGGGGATAGTGTAGCTTCAGGATCGTTAACAAACGAAATTTCACTTATTTCGTTGTTGCGTAATTTAATTACCATGTAACTGCTCAGTGCTTTGTTAATACCCATTAATTCTTGCTTTTCGTTTCTAGCAAAATATAATGTTTCACTGTTTCCCATTACATGAATAACATCTAATTGGTTGTTCTTAAATTTACCTAAAATATCAATACCTTTTATTTGATTAAAGTTATCTATTGAATCGTTTGAAACAATAAAGGCACTGTTTATTAATTTTAACGAATCTAATTGATTTGTTAAAAGGTTATTTGTAATAATTATTGTGTCGGAAGTCATTTGATTTTTACCCGACCATAATACAGGTTTATTTAAAAGAGTTATTTCTCCGTTTGCTTCGTTGTAAGTTAACGAGTCGCATTTACCTTGCATATCAGATTTAAACAACTTTACATTATGAAAAATTTTCATTATTTTTTTGTCGTCAATTTCCGATTGTGTCATCATCAAAGTATCTCCGTGTATAAATAACGAATCCTGATCAACAACATTTATAGCAACAGCTCTGCCTGTAACAAAAACCGAGTCGCTTAATTCGTAATATTCGGCATAATTACCTTTTATTAAAAGGTTCTTTATTGAATCGAATATTTCAATATCTTTAGTAGCACTACCAAAACCAATTCCTCTATCGTAAAATAACGAATCGCCTTTTAGTGTTTGTGGACCACTTTTAAAGTATGAGTTTTGTTTAAAGTACGATTTATCATTTTTAGTATCGTAAAAACCATTTTCGCAATAAATAAAATTTTCTTCACTTGTAATTGTTGATGGTCCTAAAAAGTAAACTGTTTTAGGCTCGGTATAATATTCTAAATGATCCGATTTAATAATGTATTTTTCGTTAGTAACAACAACATCATTTTCGAAAACCATTTTTTTAGGAATAGTATAATACGATCCTATAATTGAGGTAAGAGTATTTGCACTATCTTTTACAACTCCATTGTTTGGATAATAAGCAATTTGTTGTGCCCTATCAAACTTTAAAGTGTCGCTTGTTAAAGTCATTTGAGAATCAACAAGTTTAACATTTCCCGTTGCATTTGCAAGTTTAGAATCTCCGTTGTACGATAAAAAATCAGAATACATGTGTAATGTATCAGCCTGATTTATCTCAACTTTTCCGTATGCTTTAATAAGGTTTTTGCCTTGATAAAAAACTGCAGAATCGCACGATAAAAGAGTTCCATCATGTTCAAACATCACTTTTCCTATCATCATTTGTGCGTCGGGGTCAATACGTTTGTCGTATCTATGTTCATCGGCATGACGATATTTTATTTTCGTAGATTTTTTTTCTTGAGAGAAAACCGACGAAAATGCAAAAAAGCTGAGTATAAGTGTGTAAATTAGTTTCAAAGTACAGTGTATTTAATATAGGTCAAAAGTAAATATTTTTATTGATACTACCTTGAAAAAATAATGCGACAATATAGATTTTAGTCTATAATGTCGCATTTTATATTTTACTATGTACCTAATGTATTTTTAAAGTAATCAGTAATAATTTTTTACATTTTAAATGTATTTATAAAGACGACTTTATTGGCTACAAAGTTTTATTTAAATCATGTTAATTGTTTGTGTTCTGTCTGGTCCAACAGAAACAACTTCAACAGGAATACCAGTTGCTTTTTCAATGTAAGCAATGTATTTGTTAAGATTCTCAGGAAATTCATCTTTCGATTTTACAGCTGTAAGATCTTCATTCCATCCCGAAATACTTTCGTAAATAGGTTTAACATTTTCAGGCTCAACATTGTAAGGGAAAAAGTCTAATTTTTCTCCTCTATATTCGTAGTGTGTACAAACTTTTAAAGTATCAAAACCACTTAAAACGTCGGCTTTCATCATATAAAGTTTATTAACTCCATTTATTTCGCAAGCATATTTAAGAGCAACAATATCTAACCAACCAGTTCTACGAGCTCTACCTGTAGTAGATCCAAATTCGTTACCAACTTTAGCAAGTGTATCGCCATCTTTATCGAAAAGCTCAGTAGGGAAAGGTCCGCTACCAACACGAGTAATGTATGCTTTAAAAATACCAATAACATCTCCAATACTTCTAGGAGAAACACCTAAACCAGTACAAGCACCAGCTGCAGTTGTTGTTGATGAAGTTACAAAAGGGTAAGTTCCGAAATCAACATCAAGTAAAGTACCTTGTGCACCTTCGGCTAAAATACTTTTACCTGCTAATTTAGCATCGCTAAAATATTTTTCGCTATCAATAAATGTTAATTTTTTAAGATCTTTAATTGCAGCAAACCATTCCGATTCTAATTCTGCAATATCAAACTGTATATCAACATCATAGTTCTTAATCATTTCAAGGTGTTTACCTTTTAACGATTCGTATCTTTGTATGAAATCAACTAATTCAATATCACCAACTCTAAGCCCGTTTCTACCAGTTTTGTCCATGTAAGTTGGTCCAATACCTTTTAATGTAGATCCAATTTTAGCTTTTCCTTTCGATGCTTCAGAAGCAGCGTCAAGTAGGCGGTGAGTTGGAAGTATTAGGTGTGCTTTTCTTGAAATAAGAAGTTTTGATTTAAAATCGATATTATAAGGTTTTAACCCATCAATTTCTTTACCAAAAATTACAGGATCAATTACAACACCATTACCAATAATATTTTCGGTGTTTTCGTGGAAAATACCAGAAGGAATTGTGTGTAAAACGTGTTTTTGTCCGTCAAATTCTAAAGTATGACCCGCATTTGGTCCTCCCTGAAAGCGAGCAATAATATCGTAGTTAGATGTTAATACATCTACTATCTTTCCTTTTCCTTCATCTCCCCATTGAAGGCCTAACAATAAATCAATAGTCATCTTTCGAAATGTTTATAAAGTATTATTTCTTAATCTTTTCTCCGTAAAAGTATAATGAATGGCTATGAATTTTTACTCCAAATAATTCTTCTATTCCTTGTTTGATAGATTCAATTCTTGGGTCGCAAAATTCAACAACTTCACCTGTATCACCAATAATAAGGTGGTCGTGCTGTTTATCGAAATAAGATTTTTCGTAAAAAGCTTGATTCTGACCAAACTGATGCTTCCTCACTAAAGCACATTCTAAAAGTAAATCAATTGTATTATACAAAGTAGCTCTACTAACTCTGTAATTTTTATTTTTCATATTTATGTACAACGATTCTATATCGAAATGTCCTTCGTATGAATATATTTCTTGAAGAATAGCAAAACGCTCCGGTGTTTTACGGTGTTTCTTGTCTTCAAGGTATTTGGTAAATACTTGCTTTACAATAGATTGGTTGTCTTTATTCATGTGTGAGTCTTACATATTACAATTTGCTAAATTATATAAATATTATGTAGTAAACTAAAAAATAGCTTAAAGATTGGTTTTTTAAAAATTACTAGTTAAAATGTAGGGGGTATTTGCTTGGATATAACTATATTAAAATAGGATTTGTGCTTTTTATGTTGATTGAAGCATGAAAGTGATATAAATCTGTTACAATTTGAAGTTAAAACACTATGAAAATACTACATATATTAAATTGCAATACTCAATGGGGACAAACAGCTTTTTTGGATTTAAATTTAATAGATAAAGAAGGAGTACGTACAGTTGAAAGCTATAAAATGGCTTATGAAAATAACATTAAATGGTGGTTTAAGTACGAGTTAAATACCAATAAATATAAGTCGGCTAATTATTCGTTTTATATTAAAAACGAAATAGGCGAAATTGAAAAAGAATGGGAAATAGAACGAGTACTTCCATATACTAATGAAAAAACTATTGTATTACGAGATGATTGGCGAAGTATAAGCGATGATTATAATGCATTTTATACTTCAGCATTTAAAGAGGTATTATTTAATGAAAAAGAAGAATTAACACCATATGTTAATGAAGGTAATTTATTGTTGAATATACGTGTTCCATTTAAGTTGCCAAATTTACGAATTGGAATAATAGGATCGTCTAATACTCTTGGTAAGTGGAAAACCGATAGGATAATTAAACTTAACCATACAGCCGATGATATTTATTCGGTTAAATTTTACGAAAATGATTTTCCGCTTGAATATAAATATTGCTTGCTTGATGTTTATAATAAAGTAATTGAAATTGAGGACGGTGATAATAGAGTGTTAAACGTACCAAGTTCGCATTTAGATATTAGTAATGTTGTAGTTAATAACGAACATATTAATATTAAAAATAATAGATGGAAAGGTGCAGGTGTAGCAATACCTGTTTTTAGTTTACGTACCGAAAATTCGTGTGGAGTAGGGGAGTTTAACGATATTAAAACCCTTGTTGATTGGGCTGTTAAAACCAATTTAAAACTAATTCAGGTTTTGCCAATTAACGATACAACTGCAAATCATTCGTGGTACGATTCGTTTCCATATTCGGCAATTTCAATATATGCGTTGCATCCAATGTATTTGAATTTAGAAAAGGCTGGTACATTGGCATCGGTATTAACTAGAGATATTATAACAGAATTAAAAGAAGAATTAAATAGTTACGATTATGTTGAGTATCATAAAGTAATGGCTTTGAAACGTAGATTTATAAAGCAATTATATTTAGATGGTTGGCAAGATTTACGTACCGATTTGGTTTATAATAAATTTATTGATGATAATGCTTATTGGTTAAAAAGTTATGCTTCGTTTTGTTTTTTACGAGATATGTATGGTACTGCCGAATTTAATAAATGGGGAGAGTATTCTGAATTTTCAGTAGATTTAATGAATGAGTTAACTGATGAAAATTCATTGCATTTTGAAGATATAGAGGTTCATTATTTTACCCAATATCATTTGCATTTACAGTTGCTGGAGGCTAAAGAATACGCATCAGAAAAAGGTGTTTTATTAAAAGGAGATATTCCTATTGGTATATTCCGAAATAGTGTGGAAGCTTGGTCGGAACCTCATTTATTTAATATGGAAATGCAAGCAGGAGCTCCACCCGATGATTTTTCGGGAAGTGGACAAAACTGGGGTTTCCCAACTTATAATTGGGAGGAAATGGCTAAGGATAATTACGGTTGGTGGACACGCCGAATGGTTAATTTATCTCAGTATTTCGACTCGTTTCGTATTGATCATATTTTGGGTTTTTTCAGAATATGGCAAGTTCCAATGGATTCAGTAGAAGGTGTTATGGGGTATTTTTATCCTGCTATTCCTATAACTTTAAGCGAACTTTCGTTAAGAGATTTAAGTTATAATATTGATAGATTTGCAAATCCATATATACGAGATCATATTTTGTGGGATGTTTTTGAAGGAGAAACTGGCTTTGTAAAACATAAGTTTTTGATTGAGGAGGATAGCGGTTTTTATTCGTTTAAACCCGAATTTTCAACTCAAATTAATATTTTAAAATATTTTTACGAAGACAAACATACTACCGAAGAGGTAAGAGTGAGAAATAGTAAAATTAAGGATGGCTTATTTGGACTAATTTCTAATGTATTGTTAATTGAGGTTGAAGGTGTAAATGGACAGAAAGAATATCATCCACGTCATTCTTTACAAAAAACAACATCGTATGCCGAATTAGATGATTATTTAAAAGGTAAAATTAATGAGCTTTACGACGATTATTTTTTTCATCGTCAGGAAGATTTTTGGAAGGAGAGCGCAATGCTTAAGTTACCAACCATAAAACATGCTACCGAAATGCTTATTTGTGGCGAAGATTTAGGAATGGTACCTGCTGTTGTACCAGGTGTAATGAAAGATTTGGGTATGCTTAGTTTAGAAATTCAGAGAATGCCAAAAGCACAGGGTATTGAATTTTTTCATCCAAAAATGGCTCCGTATTTATCGGTAGTTACTTCATCAAGTCACGACATGTCGACAATAAGAGGTTGGTGGGAAGAAGATAAATATAGAACCCAAAGATATTTTAATCAAATTTTGAATAAAAAAGGAGAATCTCCTGAAGTTGCTAGTGGAAAAATTGTTACGGATATTGTTGATCAGCATTTAAATAGTGATGCAATGTGGACAATACTTCCAATTCAGGACTATATTGGAATGGACGAAAGTTTTAGAAGAGCTAATGTTATTGATGAGCAAATAAATAACCCGTCGGTAACTCCTCATTTTTGGAAATATAGACTTCATCTTAATATTGAAGATTTAATGCAAAAAGATGATTTTAATACAGAATTAGCTAATATGGTTTCAGAATCGGGTAGGTAGTTGTTAGTGATTTTGAATGTAAAAAGTTCGTAAAGTAATATCAATTAGTTAGTTAGTTAGTTAGTTAGTTAGTTAGTTAGTTTTTCATTAAAAGTTCGGTTTTAAAAGCCGAACTTTTTTTGTTTTTAAGGCATCCCTATTTATAGTTTTTCAAATTCAATTAACTAATGCCTCCTACTGATATGAAGAATATATTGATGATTATTTCAGTGTTTATAATGCTGATTGGTACAACAAGTTGTGTAACGTATAATTTAAATTCACGTAATTATATTGTTGTAAAAAAGAGGAGTAAAAAAACACCTCCTGGTCATGCTAAGAAAATTAATGGTTCTAAATCGGCTAAAAAGTATGCGCCTAGTCAGGTTAAAAAAACATATTAACAATTTATAAATCACTGTATTTATCAGGAAATAAGATTAATTATTACTTATCAATATATATTTAAAAAAGTGCTATTGAAAATAAATTTAATAGCACTTTTTTGTGATTATATGTTAGGTATAATTTAATAATACTTTTAAGATGCTATTTTCTAAAGGAGTATATTTTTATTGTAACTACTGATGTTTATTGTGTATGTAGAAAATGACTAACCTTTTTTATAATATATTTTAACTAAAAAGTAATTCAGAATATACATTTGTATAACAATTACGAAGCAAAGTGGTAGTTGTATATATAAATACACAAATAATAATTAATATCATTTAATATTCATATTAATTGGTGTTGATAAATGTTTCAAAAATAATTAACCAATTTATAATGATAAGAACAATAAAATTTTCGTTAGTATTAAGTGCAGTTAGTTTGCTTTTTGGTTGTAATGCACCAAAATCAACAAAAACGTCTGCTGATGATGTTGTAATAAAAGACCAAAAAGAAGTAAGACGTTTTTTCTCGGAAGATAGTTTTTGGAATCAGCCAATTGCTGCTGATGCAGAGTTAGATCCAAGAAGTGATAAGTGGATTAAAATGTTAGAGACTGAGCCTACTAAAGAAAACTTTGGTATTACTTGGCGTCAATGGACTATTCCTGTTTATGAAGTAGACTCGAATGCTAAAACAGTTAATGTTGCTCATCATTATTTGGTGCCACAAGAAAAAAGAGCTTGGAATACTATACACGATAGAGAAAAATTTGGACATGGACCAAACTTTAATCCAGTGCCACTTCCTTTAAATGCAAAACCAGATCCAGAAGGAGATGCACATTTTGCTATTGTTGATTGGAATAGAATGCTTGCATGGGACATGTGGGGTTTAAAACAATTAAAAGATGGTACTTGGGAAAGTAAAACAGGTATGTGTTACCGACTTGATGGTGATGGTACTTTTGATGGTGAAGCATTAGGTTTTGAAGATAACGAAAGTGTACACTTTCATGGTCCAAGTAGAGCTGCTGGTGTGCCAATATTTGCAGGTTTAATTATGTACGATGAAGTTATGGCGGGTAAAATTGAGCACAAACTTTCGTGTGCTACTCGTTTTGGAGGTTATAAAGAATTTGTTTACCCTGCATCGTGGACTGATGGTTATGTTAATGGTGGACTTCCTGAAGGATGTGTAATTAGATTAGATCCTAAATTAGACTTAAAACAGTTTGATTTAACTAAAGAAGAAACAGTTATTGCTGTAGCATTGCAAGAGTATGGTATGGTAATTGTTGATATT
The DNA here is from genome assembly GCA_023145615.1 of Ichthyobacteriaceae bacterium. Classification (GTDB taxonomy): domain Bacteria; phylum Bacteroidota; class Bacteroidia; order Flavobacteriales; family JADGDT01; genus JADGDT01. The sequence continues at coordinate 24,209 of JAGLDK010000038.1, forward strand.
GCACAAGGTCAGCCAATTTATGCTGAAGGTCTTTGGGATCAGCCTAACAAAACTTGGGAAGGTAAATTAAGAGAGTGGGATGGTGGAATTAATGCAATTCCTTACAAGCACTTTCAAGTAATGAAAGTAGAAAATGCTGTATTTAAAGGAGATAATAGAATAAAAAATCAAGGAATGTTTGACGAAGGTTTATATGAGTAAATTAGTATAGTATGTTTGTTTGTTT
>JAGLDK010000039.1 GCA_023145615.1 Ichthyobacteriaceae bacterium
TTATTTCTTATAAAACTCTGTTTATCCAATATCATATTTTTTTCATAATTACTGCCAACTTAGTATATATAATCTTTATTCCTTAGTCTGAAAAAATAGTTCCTTCACTATAGAAGTGTGAAGAAATAATATTATCAATATATTTTACCAAAAAAGAGTAAAGTATGTTCTTGCACCAAAACTACTTTTTGTAAATCCAATTTCTTTAATATCATCTGTGAAATTATATTGATAAAAACTTTCTATACCTAATCCAATTACCCTATTAATTCTTAATAAATAACCTAAGTTAATTTCAGAACTTAGTGTATTTATTTCAATAGGATCATCATCATTTTTCTCCGGAGTATAGCTAAAACCTGCCCATCCTAATGATCCACCAATATAAATTCCTTTTGTATTTCCAAAATAGTACCTTGATACTAACCCGAGATCTAATTTTGAAGGTGTTTTACTTGATGCTTCATCAAACTGAGATAACATAAACCATCCAATAGATAAATGATTATTTACATGTACTATTTGTTTAATGAAAATTTCATTATTATATAATGAAGATTTTCCATAACCCAAATCTATTGTTCCATCTTTAAGGTAAAATGGGTTTACATTATTAATCACTAATGTATCAGGGAAACTTTCTAGTGGGTATAATTTATTTTCTACACCAAAATATTTAAGATCATTAATAAAATAATCAAGACTTAACAAAGTAGAATCCATTAGTGCTGAAAATGTATGATTAGTTGCTTTGTTTTCAGTTTTTATATCAATCTCAACCGCTTTAGAAAATATAACTTTATCAGTTTCAATATCAGTAAGTTTATACCCTGTTTTTACGATTAAATTAATAGAATCTATATCTGAAACATGTACTCTTTCGTAAGTAACTGTATCCAACATATATCTAAACTGTTCATTATTATCCGCCAAAAAGTTATTTAAATACAACTTATAAGCCAATCTATTATGCCAAGCATTCCAACCAATATATGAGTTGTCCTTATATACAAGAACACTATCTTTACTGAGGTATGAAGGATTACTTGTTAAATATCCTGGAATTTTTATACTTTTATAAAAAGTATTTGTGCTATCGGCAGGATTAATATTTTTAAGGTATTCTTTAATATCATAATCGTTATCTTTTTCTTTTTTTAAACTTCTGATATACCAATAAGTATCTCCTTCAACTATTTTATCATAATTTTTTTCTTTATATTTTCCAGGTACACAAGATAATAATGTACTTATAATGGTTGCAAAAATAATTAAGGTGTATTTTTTTTTCATAGCTAAGAATAAATATTGGTTAGTATTAAATATTACAAACAATTTTAAATAAAAGACGTTGTTAAACATGCAATATTACAGATTTGTTTTATACTAAAGTGAAAATAGTTTTCGGTTTTTTATAATAGCTATGAATACACTATTTTTCATGTATGGAAAAGATAAAATTAAGTTCTTCAGTAGAAAAGCAACTAAAAGAATTACATAAGCAAGAAAAGAATAAGAGTAGAGCAGATAGATTGAAAACTATACTTATTACTCAATAAAGGTTTTAGCCAAAGAGAAATTTCAGAACTCCTACTTATAGATGAAGATAGTGTAAGGAATTATAAAATTAGATTTATAAAAAGAGATAATCTTATCGATTGGTATCATGATAATTACAAGGGCTATATAGGCAAGTTTTTGTATGTATAAATAAGCTTAATACGTAATTTTATTAGAGTGTTTTTGGTTTGTGACAAAAAGCAAATACTGAATTACATTTAAAGTAGTTATGACGTAAACTATAGTCAAAAGTGGTATATATAAATTACTTGAAAGAACAGGGTGTTCATTTTTCAGTATGTTCTAAGGTGTGGAGTATAAAAGATGAAACAAAATGAATAGAAAGTAATACAGGTCGTGATAGATTAAATGTAAATGGAGCTTATAATTATTTTAATCAAAATATTATTAGGTGGATAATTACATTTTTCGGAGTGTTGTGCTTAATTCTAGTGTAGTTTATACGTACTGTAAAGGTTGTTATTAGTTGTTTGAATTAGTGTAAGTGTCAAAAATTTAATTATTATATATTGTTTAGTTTATACAAAATAAATAGAGGTATTTATTTGATTTAGTACTCGGTATAATAATATATTATTAATGTGTAAATGTAGTTTAATACGTGTTGTATAGTTGCTTGAGGTGCTTGTGTAGTTAAATGTTAAGGCTAGTGTTTTTTTTATCTATACATAATTATAGAATTATTTATTGTGAGTAAACAAGAGTGTAGTTTATGTTGAAATTGTAAATATTACAGATGTATTGTGTGTAAATATAAACTTATGTGTATTTAGTACAATGATAAAAAGTGTTGTTGATGTGCCAAAATGTGCATTGTTTGTTTTTTGATTAATTACTTGTTTTATAAAAACTAAAAGATGTAATAAAATAGTTATTACATATAGAACTTGAATAATAAAAAAACAGAAAATACTTACTATGGAAATTTTAGAGAAGATAGCTCATTGTGTTGAATTTGGAAAGATTAATAAAAAAAGTCCGTATCCACCAAATATGAGAAATGAAGATGGAGCAGATGAATATGTAAAAGAAGCACTTGATTCTGGTATTGAGCCAAATGATGTTTTGAAAGAAGGATTAATGATAGGTATGAATAAAATTGGTGTTAAGTTTAGAGCTAACACTGTATTTGTTCCTCAGGTTTTAATGTCGGCAAAATCAATGAGTGTTGGTATGGCACATCTTCGTCCACATTTTATATCTGGAGCTGTTCAAAGAAAAGGTAAGTTTATTATAGGTACTATAAAAGGAGATTTGCACGATATTGGTAAAAATTTGGTTGCAATGATGCTTGAAGGTAATGGTTACGAAGTTATTGATTTAGGTGTTGATGTTGGAGCAGACAAGTTTTTAGAAGCTCAGAAACAACACCCAGGAAGTTTAATTGGTATGTCGGCATTGCTTACAACTACTATGACTAACATGGCAGAAGTAATTGTTGAATTGAAAAAGGTAGATCCTACACAAAAAGTATTTGTTGGTGGAGCTCCATTATCTCAAGAGTTTTGTGATAAAATTAATGCTGATTATTATGCACCAGACCCACAAGGTGTAATAGAGTATGCTAACTCGTTATTGCAATTAGCATCGTAATTATTAGTCTTTAAAACAACAAACAACAACAAGTTTCTCACTTAATTTTTAATGTAGTTTATAGTAATTGAGTATTTGCATCAATCTAAAATTATGTAAATACTCAATTTTAACACATTAATTTTAGTGTATTAATATTGAAAAATCAAGCCAAAAATGACCAAAAAAGACTTAGTAATTAGTGCCATAAAATTAGAAGAAACACCAAGAGTTCCTTGGATTCCTTTTGTTGGATGTCATGCTGGAAGTTTATTAGGAATAACAGCTACCGAATTTTTAAGATCGAAAGATCATATTGTAAAAGGTGTTAATCAGGCAATTGAATTATATAGTGCCGATGGAATGCCAGTAATTTTCGATTTGCAAATTGAGGCCGAAGCAATGGGTTGTAAACTTAATTGGGCCGATGATAATCCACCTGCTGTAGTTTCTCATCCAATGGCCGAAGGAGTTGCTTTAGAAGATATAAAGATGCCAACTATTGAAGATGGTAGAATAAAAATGGCAATGGAAACCACTAAGCAATTAAGAGCCGATAATCCGGATATTGCTTTGTATGGACTTATTACCGGACCGTTTACTTTGGCACTTCATTTATTGGGAACCGATATTTTTATGAAGCTAATGTTGGAGCCTGATTATGTACATGATTTAATGAAATTTACTACTAAGGTATGTAATTTCATGGCTACCGAATATGTAAAAGCAGGAGCTGATATAGTTGCAATTGTTGATCCAATGACTAGTCAGATTGATCCAATGTCGTTTGAAGAATTTGTACAGCCTTACGCTGCCGAAGTTTTCGAAACTATTAAAAACGAAGGTGCGTTAAGCTCATTTTTTGTTTGTGGAAACGCAAAACAAAATATTGAGGCTATGTGTAATTGTAAGCCTGATAATATTTCTATTGATGAAAATATTTCGTTAGAATATGTTAGAGATGTTAGTTTAAACAAAGGAGTAAGTTTTGGAGGAAATATTCAATTAACAGTTTCGTTGTTAATGGGTACCGAAGAGGAATGTCAGCGCGATGCACTTGCTTGTATGGATACAGGTGGTAAAAAAGGATTTTTATTAGCTCCGGGTTGCGATATTCCAATGGATACGCCAGTTCATAATATGAAAGCCATTGCCGATTTGGTTAAAGACGAAATGCGTCAGGGAGAATTAAGAGCTTCTGAAGTTGCTACAAAAGAAGTTGATAAATTAGATTTAACAGCTCATTGGAAAAGCGATAAAGTACGTGTTGATGTGGTAACATTAAACTCAAAATCGTGTGCGGCTTGTCAGTATATGTTTAAAGCTGCTGAGGTTGTTTCTGAGCCTTTTGGCGATGATGTTATATGTAAAGAGTATAATATTATGACAGAAGAAGGTGTGCAAATGATGCAGACTTTAGGAGTAAGAAATTTACCTACTATTGTTATTGACGGAAAGGTTGAGTTTGTTTCTCAAATACCACCTTTAGATGAAATAACAAAAAAGATTGAAGCTCAATTAGCTAAGAAAAAACAGTTGGTTTAATTGCTTTGTTATACTAATTATAGTTGCCATAGATGTTTTATTAATAACAATGGCAACTATAATTAATTACTTACAATGAGTTTTGTAGGTAGTTTAATAAACCATTTATAATAAAAAAATATGATACCATTTTATATAATAACAGGTTGGTTGGGTAGTGGTAAAACCACTTTGTTGAAAAAGATATTACACGAATTTGGTAATGGAAATAAAATAGCAGTAATACAAAATGAGTTTGCACCTTCGGGAGTTGATGGAATTGATTTAAAAAATTCATCGCCCGAATTTAAGTTGATGGAAATAAATAACGGTTCGGTATTTTGTGTTTGTCAGCTCGATAATTTTATGGGAGTGTTAGAAAAACTTGCTGCCGATTATAAACCAGACGCAATATTTTTAGAGTCGTCGGGTTTGGCCGACCCAATTAGTATAGCACAAATTTTACAGTCACCAAAAATAAGCGATAAAGTATCGTTACAAAATATTTATACGCTTGTTGATGCTGTAAATTTTAAACAAACTTTTAGAATAATGACTCGTTTTAAGCACCAAGTAATGGTTGCCGATAAACTTATTATTAATAAAATTGATTTGGTAGATGATGTTGAAGAATTACAAAATCAGCTTAAAGAATGGAATCCTTTTGCCGAACAAAAATTAACAACGCATTGCGATATAAAATTTGATTATTTCTTTGATCAACCCGAAACAAACACCTATAAATCGGTGCCTTTAGTTGGTGGAGGTAATAAGCCAAATATGGGTTTATCTCTTTTGCGTATTCATGAAGAAATTACCGAGGAGCGTTTAAATACATTTATCCAAAAAATATCGGCAAGTAGTTATCGTATTAAAGGTTTTGTAAACTTAGTTGATGGTAGAACTGTAGCAGTGCAAGGTGTTTACGAAAAATACGACATTCAGGAAATAGGAAATTATGAAGGTAGAACAGAATTAATAATTTTTAATGATAAATATTCTAACTCCGAATTAAGAGAGATGTTTACCAATAAAAAAGAAGAATTTTTGTTTATATAAAATGATATAAATACAATCTCCCGCATAATAATTGCAAATTAAATTAATGCTAGTATTATTTTAATTTAATATTAGTTATTGCTGATTATTACTAGTTATTGCTTGTTGCTTATTTGTAATTAGCGGGATGATTTTATTATAAAGTGTATGATTGAAGTAGCTGAAATATTAGATGTTAAAAATATTACGGAAGAGATAAAACTTAAAGTTTCGGATTTAGATATTTCGGTAGCCGATTTAAAAGAATATTTATCTCCAACAGGAGAAGAAATACCTCAGTATTTTATTGATATATCGAATGAAGAAATTAGTAAACTAAACAACTTTTATGTTAGTGCTGGATACACAATTTTACCGGCCACTACCGAAGTTGATTTATTAAAAATATCGGAAGAATATTTTAATGTTGGAAAAGAAATAATTGATCAATTACGTAAGGCCGAGTATGTTGCTGTTTATGCTGTAACTGTTGGTAATGAGTTGGAAAACGAATTGTTGAAATACGATTTTCAAACCCAAATGAGCGAGGCTTATATAGTTGATATAATTGGTAATGTAATAGTTGAAAAAACGGCTTTATACATTCAGAATAAAGTAGCGGTTTCTGAAAAGAAAAAATCTTTAAAAACTACTAATTCATTAAGTCCGGGTAATTGCGGGTGGGATATTATTGAACAATTTAAACTGTTTAATTTATTGCCTGATAATTTTTTGGGAATTACACTAAATAATTCTGGAATGATGTATCCTTCAAAGTCGTTAAGCGGAATGATTGGAATAGGAAAAAAAGCACGTTTTCTGCATAGCGATTGTAAAACCTGTAGTAGTAAAAATTGTGTATATAGAAAAAAATAACATGAAACACATTATAAAATTACACACAAGCAAAGGTGTTGTTAAAGCAGAAGCAAACGAAGGAGATAACCTTTTAAAGCTGATACAAGAACACGATAACGAGTTTGCTGCACCGTGTGGCGGAAATGGTAGTTGTGGAAAATGTCAGGTTGAAATAAAAGGACAAGGACACGTTACTTCATGCCTGCATACTGTTACAAAAAATATTGAAGTTGTATTGCCAAAGGCTTTAGAAATGAAAGTTTTATCAGCACAATATAAACACTCTAAACAGGTTTGGACTAATCCTGGTGCAAGTGCTTTTTTAGCAGATATTCCTTATGGATTGGCTGTTGATATTGGAACTACTACAATGGTATTTTACGTTGTTAATTTAATGTTTGGTGGGGTTGTTGATGTTATTACAATGGCAAATCCGCAGGCAAAATATGGTGCCGATGTAATATCAAGAATACTAGCTAGTACCGAAATTAAAGACGGAAATAAAAAACTGCAAAAAGAACTAATTACTGCTGTAAATAAGGTTGTTAATGAGTATTGCAACACAAATAGTTTGCCGTTAAATTATTTTGTAAAAATAGCTTTTGTAGGTAATACTACTATGTTGCATAATTTAATGGGAGAGGATGTTTTAACCTTGGCTCATGCACCGTTTACACCTGTTTTTTTAGATAGTAAAAAAATAAAAGCTAAAGAAATAGGAATTAATATTCATGAAGAAGGAGAAGTAGTTTTAGCTCCATCGTTAAGTGCGTATATAGGAGGAGATATTTTGGCAGGTATTGCATCGCTTGATACAACTAAGCTTGGCAAAAAATATTTGTTTATTGATATTGGTACAAACGGAGAAATGGCGTTGATAAACGATGATAGAATTTTATCGTGTGCAACTGCTGCTGGTCCGGCTTTTGAGGGTGCAAATATTTCGTGTGGAATGAGTGCATCAACAGGAGCAATATCTAAATATTCGGATAAAAATGTTGAGGTTGTTGGAGATGTAGAAGCTACCGGAATTTGTGGTTCGGGTTTAATTGATGTTGTTTCAACAATGATTGGAAACGATGTTTTGCAATACGACGGAAACATTAGTTCGGACTTTGTAATTGCAAACGCTGGTACTAAAAATGTTATTGCACTAAATCAGGCTGATATTAGAGAAATACAGTTGGCAAAATCGGCTGTTCAGTCGGGTATAAAACGCTTGCTTGATATTTCTGGAATTACTGCCGATGAGCTCGATCATGTTTTACTTGCAGGTGGTTTCGGAAATTATATTGATATAAAAAGTGCTGTAAAAATAGGACTTCTGCCAGATGTTGATTTAGATAAATATATCCAAATTGGAAATTCGGCAGGTACAGGAGCTGTTTTAGCTTTAAAATCGGAAGGCTTTGTTGATGAAATGAATATGCTTCAGAAAAAAATGGAATATATTGAATTATCAACCGACGAAGAATTTACCATGGAATTTGCCATGAATATGTTCTTTTAATATTTACGTGTAGTTAATATTGTTATTGCAGAGATAATGATATTACAGGTAACTAATAAAATTAGAAAAAAATAAAATATAATATAACTGATTTAAAACAAATCAGAACTAAACCAAATTTATTATGAATTCAAGAGAAAGATTTATTACTACTATAATGGGGGGTGAGCCAGACAGACCACCAGTTTTTGCAAACTTTACACCTCAGGTTGCCGAAAGAATATCGAAACACCTTGATATGCCTTACGAAAAGCCGTTAGATTCAATGCTTTCAACACGTATATCTCATACTAATTTATTGTTGAAATTAGGAAACGATGCTGTGGGTACTGCATCAATTGCACCTACCGATAATCCAACAGTTACTAATGCCGATGGTACTATGACAAATGAGTATGGTATGGTGTTTAAGGAGGTTGGTTTATATACTGAGTTTTATAAATATCCTTTAGAACATGCCGATACTGAGGCTGATATTGATAATTATACTTTCCCAAATCCACATGCTCCAGGGCGTTTTAATGATGTTGATTATAAGGTTAACACATTTAAAAAAGATTACGGAGTTATTGCCGATTTAGAAACTGCAATTTTCGAAACATCTTGGTATTTAACTGGTTTGGAAAAGTTTTTTATGGATATGATGCTTCAGCCACCATATTTTCATAAACTTTTAGATAAGGTTATGAATGTGCATTTAGAAATTGGAAAAGAGCAAATTCGTAGAGGTGCCGATATGATTTGGGCAGGAGACGACTTTGGTGGTCAAAGTGCTTTGTTGATGGATCCGGTACAATGGAGAGAAATTTTTAAGCCTCGTATGAAATATATGTTCGATGAGTTTCGTAAAGTAAACCCGGATATTAAAATTGCATGGCATACTTGTGGTTCGGTTGTTGATATTATTCCTGATTTAATTGAAATAGGATTAGATATATTAAACCCTTTACAGCCACTTGCAAAACATATGTCGCCAGAGTTTTTGAAAAAAGAGTACGGAAGCGAGCTAATGTTTTTTGGAGGAATTTGCGTTCAAGAATTGTTGCCAAATGGTACACCTCAGCAAATTAAAGATGAAGTAAACCGTAGAGTTGATATTTTAGGAAAAGGTGGTGGATATATTTTAGCACCAGCACATAATATTCAGTACGATACTCCAACAGAAAATGTAATGGCGTTTTACGAAGCTGTACACGAAATGACTGGAGCAACTGTATAAATAGTGTATATAATATAAGTTATTTTATAATGTTGGTGTTGTTGTTACTCATGCTAGTAACAACGATATCAACATTACTTATAATATATGATGATAGTAATATCAGTAATTTGAAAATTTAAATAAAATATGGGAGGTTTAATTGGAATTTTATTACACTCTATTGGTGGTTTTGCTGCTGGTAGTTTTTATATACCCATGAATATGGTTAGAAAATGGTCGTGGGAGAGTGCCTGGATGATTTTGGGTATTGCTGCTTGGATTGTTACTCCTATAACTGTTGCATACATTACTGTTCCCGAATTGTTGTCAATTCTTTTCGATTCGGTTTCATCGGCTCATTATTGGACATTCTTTTGGGGTGCAATGTGGGGTATTGGTGGTTTAACTTTTGGTTTGGCTATGCGTTATCTTGGTATATCGCTTGGTATGACTATTGCACTTGGTTTTTGTACTGCATTTGGTACTTTAATACCGCCAATTTTCGAGGGTACTTTTATTGCGTTAGCATCAACAACTGGCGGGCAAATAACTTTGTTTGGAGTATTGTTGAGCTTGGTAGGTATAGGTATTACAGGTAGAGCTGGGTTTTTAAAAGAAAAAGATTTAGATAAAGAAGCTCAACAAGAAACAGTTAAGGAATTTAACCTTAGCAAAGGAATGATTGTTGCTGTTATTTCAGGAATATTAAGTGCTGGTTTTGCTTTCGGATTAACTGCAGGTAAACCAATTGCCGAAACTGCTTTGGCGTATGGTACCGAAATGATATTTCAGAATAACGCTGTTTTGGTTTGGGTGCTTTGGGGTGGTTTTGTTAGTAATATTGTTTATGTAGTATTTATGCTATCGAAAAACAAAACTTATACCGATTTTAAGAAAACAGATATTCCAATATCGAAAAATTACATGTGGACTATTATAGGTGGTGTTACATGGTATATGCAGTTTTTCTTTTACGGAATGGGATCAACATTTTTAGGCGAGGAATACGAATTTGCTAGCTGGAGTTTACACATGGCTTCAATTATATTTTTCAGTAATGCTTGGGGTTTATATTTTAAAGAGTGGAAAGGAATTAGTAAAAAAACCAGACTTACACTTTATTCGGGTTTGTCAATTATTGTAATTTCTTTTTTAATTATTGGACTTGGAGGTGGAATTCATTAATATATGTTAGTGTAGTTTATTTGAGTTTATCAACATAAATAAAAGCTGAGTTTTAAAAAAAAAATATGGTTACAAAATCAACTTATTAGAGTTTGATTTTGTAACCATATTTTTTTTAGATTTTAATAGTTTGGAAGAAGGTGTGTTTTTAATATTGAATTTAAACACAAACTGACTTGAAAAATCGGCTTGAATTAGTTTTTATTAAAATTTATGAAAAAAAAACATAAGAAAGGATTTTTGTAAGTGACTAAAAGTTAAATATATTTATAGAGTGTTTTGTGATAATGTATTGTTATTTTTGCGGCAGTTATTTTTATAAATTATTATTTAATTATAAATAAATGAGTAAATATTTTTCTCAACGTATATTATTTGTGTTGTTTATCTCTGTTTTTATGCAGGGAAATGTTTTTTCTCAGGAAGATGCATTTTACGACATTAATAAATTTGAGTCGGTAGATCAATTATTGCCTACTGCCAATGTTTTTCGTACAGCTTCCGGAGCTCCAGGTAATGCTTATTATCAGCAAAAAGCCGATTACAAAATTAAGGTTGAACTTGATGAAGAAAAAAATGTAATTACAGGAGAAGAAACAATTACTTATTATAATAATTCGCCTGATGTATTAAATTATATTTGGTTGCAATTAGATCAGAATATTAGATCAGAAAATTCGGATTCAAAGAAAATTGAGGTTGATAAAATTGATGGTACTTTGGCTTTGAAAGATTATAAAGCAAAGTATTTAAATGTTTTTAAAGGTGGTTTTAATATTGAAGAAGTAAAAACTGCTAAAGGAAAAAAATTGCATTATGTAATTAATAGTACGATGATGCGTGTTGATTTGCCAAATAAATTACAGCCCGGGAAATCGGTTGTTTTTAAAATTAAGTGGTGGTATAACGTAAACGATTATATGAGTAATCGTGCTCGTTCGGGTTACGAACCTTTTGCAGATGGAAATAATTTATATGTTATAGCTCAGTGGTTTCCACGTATGGCAGTTTACAACGATAGAGA
>JAGLDK010000004.1 GCA_023145615.1 Ichthyobacteriaceae bacterium
TTATGCTTTGGATGTTTGGTAATATGTTGGAAAATATATGGGGGGCAAAACGTTTTTTAATTTACTACATGATTACCGGTTTAGGAGCTGGTTTACTTTATACTGGTGTTAATTATTTAGAGGCAATAAGCCTTCATAATGATTTAATCAATGCCGGAATGACTCAATCTGATTTGTCAAACCTAATAAATACAGGTACATATAATTCTTTATTAGATGTAAGTAAGGAAGATTTATCAGAATATTGGCGTATGTACAATACACCAGTAATTGGAGCGTCGGGTGCAGTATATGGTGTTTTATTGGCATTTGGAATGTTATTTCCTAACATGATGATTTATGTTTACTTTCTTTTTCCAGTAAAAGCAAAGTGGATGGTAATTGCTTTAGGAGCAATTGAGTTTTATCAAGGCTTTAATCCCAACGGTAGTAATGTTGCACATTTTGCACATTTAGGAGGAATGATAATTGGTTTTGTACTAATTAAATATTGGCAGAAAAAAGGCTATGGTTTGTATTAAAAACAAGCTAAAAATCAATCAAATACATTATCAATAAAATTTAGAATAAACTTATATTGATGACGTATTCTATTATTTTAAAATAAACTAATCAAACTAACTTACTATATAACTTTACTATGGATGATATAATTGGCAGATTAAAACACGAGTTCTCTAAAGGAACAGTACTTATAAAAATTATTTACCTAAACGTTGGTGTTTTTGTACTGTCGCAAGTTATTGATGCTTTATTACATCTTTTAGGTAATAATTATTCTATCAGCAACGAATTATTTTCACTTCCTGCCGATATTGAATTACTATTTCAGCCATGGACTATTTTAACGTATAGTGTATTTCATAGTGGTTTGGGGCATATTTTCTTTAATATGGTAATTCTGTACCTAGGCGGACAAATATTTTTGCAATATTTAAGTCAAAAACAATTTCTTAGCGTTTATGTGCTTGGGGTTATTGTTGGCGGAATATTTTTTGTTTTAGGAATAAATTTGTTTCCTGTTTTCGATAACCCTATTGCATCGTATAGCTTAATAGGAGCATCGGCAGGAGTAATGGCAGTTTTAATTTCAATTGCTACTTACGTACCCAATTACTCTCTTAAATTATTTTTAGTTGGAAATGTAAAGCTTTGGCAACTTGCATTGTTTTTCCTTTTTCTTGATTTTTTAAATATAAATAATGGCAACGAGGGTGGACATTTATCTCATTTAGGAGGTGCTTTTATTGGATATATTTATAGTAAGCAATTACAAAAACATACCGATATTGGTTTGTGGGTTGGTAATTTATTAGACAAAATCAGCTCGTTATTTTCAAAAAATCGTTCCCCATTTCAAAAAGTTTATAAAAATAAAGTTCCCCGCAACGATTATAACTTTAATATGAGCAAAAGAGACAAAGAAGCTCAAGTTGACGGTATTTTAGATAAAATATCAAAATCGGGTTATGATAGTCTTTCATCGGAAGAAAAGGACTTTTTGTTCAAAGCCGGAAAATAATAGTATTAAATAATATTAAAAAAAGAAATGGTAAAAATTGGTTTTTTTGGTAAAATAATGTACTTCTTAAATATCTTTTTTGGAGTATTACTTATTATAAGTTACATAGTTCCTCATATACATCCGGGATCAGTTCCGTTTATTTCAGCACTAAGCTTATTAATGCCTTTGTTGATGATAATTAATATACTGTTTGTTTTATACTGGATTATTAGAGTAAATATTAGGTTTGTATTTTCTTTGGTGGTTTTGTTTTTAGGAATTAATCATATTGATAGCTTTTTCAGATGGCCAAATTCTCAAATGGTTGGATCGGAAGATTTAAGCGTAATGACATTTAATGTTAGAATGTTTAATGCTTTTAATTGGATAAAAGGATATAACGCAGGAGAAGAGATTTTTAAACTTGTAAAAGATGAAAAACCTGATGTTATTGCTTTTCAGGAATTTCATAAAATGAAAAAAGGAAATATGGATATTGGAGAGTATGCTTATAACCATAAATACTTTCCTATTAAAGACGATTATTGGGGGCAGGCAATGTACTCTAAATACCCTATTGTGGGTAAAGGAGTTGTAAGTTTAGACTCGAAAGCTAATAGTGTTATTTATATTGATATAGATATTAATGGCAAAGTTGTACGTGTTTATAGTGTACATCTTGAAACTTTAAGACTTAAATCGAAGGATTTAGCTTTAGACAAAACTTTAGATTTTTCGGATGAAAAAAATGATGTAGAAAATAATATAAAATCAATTGCACAGCGTATTGATATTGGCTTTGGACGACATGGAAAACAAGCTGATGCACTTAGAGAACATATTGATAAATCGCCTTACCCTGTTGTGGTTATGGGAGATTTTAATTCAAGTGCCTTTTCGTATGAATATAGAGTTGTAAAAGGAAATTTAGTTGATGCTTTTGAAGTTTCAGGTAGTGGGTTTGGAAGAACATTTGATTTTGCTTTTTTCCCGCTTCGTATTGATTTTATATTTGCCGATCCTAACTTCAGAGTAGTTTCGTTTAATACATTCAATAAAAGAAAACTTTCAGATCATTTTGCTGTAAAGGCAGGTTATAATATTAAGTAATATAATGTTTAGTTTTTTTAGATTAAAATAATAATAGCCAAAAACAGTTTAAATAAGTGTATGTTAAATACTTATTTAAACTGTTTTTTTTGATTTTATTATTGCGTATAATTTTAACAAATCAATTTAATTATGAGTAACCAAATAAGGTTAAGAGCTTTAGAACCTACTGATTTAGCCTTTTTATATAGTATAGAAAATAATCAAGAAAATTGGAGTGTATCTGAAACTATAATACCTTTTTCAGAATATTTGCTTAAAGTTTATCTCGAAAATATAGATAAAGATATTACTCAAACTAAGCAATTGCGTTTGGTTATAGAAACTGTTAATGATAAGGAAGCTGTTGGCTTAATTGATTTATTCGATTTTAATTCGGTACATAGTAGGTGTGGAGTAGGGGTTATAATAAACAAAGAAAGCCGAGAGCTGGGTTATGCCTCCGAAGCTTTAAATAAGGTGTTAAGGTATTGTAAAAACGTTTTAAACCTTTACCAGGTTCATTGCGAAATACAAGAGTTTAATACAGTAAGTCAGGAGTTTTTTACAAAGCACAATTTTATAAAAGTTGGAATAAAAACTAATTGGTGGCTTAAAGGCAATAAGTATTACGATGTTTATAGTTATCAATATGTGTTGTAAAAGAAATGGTTATAATAAAAATGGCTTACTAAAAAATGTTTCAGTAAGCCATTTTTATTATTTTTTAAACAGAAATTTAAACTTAATTTTGTTCTACCGGAATGTACATTTCTGTTGCCCATTCGGCTGGGTTAACAACCTTAGTTGGGTTGTTGATATAAACCTCATACGCATTACCAACTTCGGCGTTTAAGTCATTATCTCTAATGTATTCCATGGCTTTATTCCACGCTAACCCCGATTTTTTATAATGTCCTTTAAATTCAATTTTTAAAACCTGTTGTGCAGGAATAGTTTTAAACATAATTCCTTCTTTATCATCTCCTTCCACTTTATTTTTAATTGGCATTGCTATTATAAATGAAGCTGTTTTTTTCATTTCGTTCCATGTTAAATAGTATGCCATAACTTTGCCAGTGGCTTGTATGTTGTTTTTTATAATCCAGTTTTTTAGTTTCGGATAATTTTTCATTATAACTGTTTCGAAATCACCAAACCTTACATCTTCGGTTTTAATACCAACAAAATGTATAGGTTCTATTTGTTGTAATCCTGCTACTTTAACCGAAGTTTTATTTATTTCGACATTAATAATACTATCAAGTTTTTCTAAACCTCTATTAAAATCTTTACCAATAGTTTTGTCCATTTTCGATGCCATGGCTCTCATTAAAAATGGCATGTCACCTTTTATACCCCAAGTTACTTTGGTACTACCATTTAAATCTTCGAAATTCCAATAAGTATTAGCTTCCGATTCGTTTGGCTTTTTAAATGTTATATGTTGCTCAATTAGTTTATTTTTTACAGTGTTTGTAGTTTTCATTTGTCCTTCTCCAAACTTTTTTTCCGACCAAGAGTATTCTGCATCAACACCTTTATCAGCACCACTAAAAGTTAGCTTCATTTTATCTCCATGAACTTCATACCACGGGCTCCAATTTTTTTGATTTTTATAATCAGATACATAATCATATATAACTTCAGATGGAGCATACATTATGCGTTCTCTTTTTACATCGTAGTGGCTATCGAGAGTAGATAGCCAAATAAAACCTGCCATTAAGCCAAGTATTATTATGGATACTATTACCTTGATTAAATTTTGCATTATAGATTTATTTTAAGTTAACTATCTAATTCAATAATATTATATACAATGCTGCTAATTAAGTAATTAAACACTTAATTAGTGTAAATTGTAACTCGAATTAATATTGAATATATATAAATTACATCTTTTTGCTAAAGATTATCTATGAATTACCAATTTTTTATAATTTTGTGCATTTTTTATAGACTATTGATATAGTTTATGTTAACATATTTTTAATATGTAAATAATATTATTGATAGTTGATAATTATAGTTTTTTAAGTTTGTAGTAGTTGTAACCTTTATGAATTTTTTTTAAAAAATACAGCTTAGTTTATCAGTATAGTAAACAAACTGATATTTATCGATATAAAAATATGTACCAAAATAAGAACCAATAAATCAACAAAAATGAAACAATATTTGAGCCTTGTTAACAATGTGTTAAAAAATGGAGTAGAAAAAGGAGATCGTACAGGTACTGGAACAACAAGTATTTTCGGTCATCAAATGCGTTTCGATTTATCGGAAGGTTTTCCTTTAGTAACTACAAAAAAAGTACACCTTAAATCAATTGTACATGAATTGTTGTGGTTTTTAAAAGGAGATACCAATATAAAGTATCTTACAGATAATGGTGTGAAAATTTGGAATGAATGGGCAGATGAAAATGGAGATTTAGGTCCTGTTTATGGAGCACAATGGCGTAGTTGGAGCGCACCAAACGGAAAAACTATAGATCAAATTGCCGAGGCAATTGATCAAATTAAAAACAACCCAAATTCTCGTAGAATTATAGTTTCGGCTTGGAATGTTGGAGAACTTGAAAATATGGCGTTGATGCCTTGTCATGCTTTTTTTCAGTTTTATGTAGCCGATGGAAAATTATCGTGTCAGCTTTATCAACGTAGTGCCGATGTGTTTTTAGGAGTTCCTTTTAATATTGCATCGTATGCTTTACTTACAATGATGATGGCACAGGTTACAGGATTAGAAGCAGGTGATTTTGTACATACTTTTGGAGATACACATATATATTCTAATCATATTGATCAGGTAAAATTACAACTTAGCAGAAATGTAAAAGAGCTTCCTAAAATGATAATAAATCCTGATGTTAAAGATATATTTGATTTTAAATTAGAAGATTTTAAGTTAGAAGGTTACAACCCTCATCCACGTATAAAAGGAGCAGTAGCTATTTAATATTGTTATTTATTTGCTTAATTAACAATTACTTATTAATAGTTTCTGTATAATTTGTTAAAAAGCATTAATAAATAGTATCTAAAATGTCAATAAATAATTGCACTACAGTAAAATGTGGTGCAATTTTATTTTAAACCATTACTAAAAATATAATTATGAAAGTAAAGTTAATAGTTGCAAAAGCTGAAAATAACGCAATAGGAAAGGATAACGATATGCTTTGGCATTTACCAAAAGATTTTAAATTCTTTAAAAACCAAACACTTGGTCACACCCTTATAATGGGTAGAAAAACATATGAATCGATAGGTAAACCACTTCCTGGCAGAAAAACAATTATAATTACCCGAGATAAAAATTACGAACAAAAAGGATGTGAAATTGCAAATTCGTTAAACGAAGCAATTAATTTGGTAGATGATAACGAAACACCATTTATTGCAGGAGGAGCTAGTATTTACAAACAAGCTTTAGAAATGGATTTGGTTGATGAAATGATTATTACCGAAATAGATAATAAGTTTGAAGCAGATACTTTTTTTCCAATATATGATGCTACAAAGTGGACCGAAATTTCAAGAGAATTTCATTGCTCGGACGAGAAAAATAAATTTGATTTCAGCTTTGTAGTATACTCGAAATTTTTGTAGGATAAAACTTTAGTTTTTAGTGATTTAGTTAGTATATTAAAGAGACAATGAAAAACTACTATACCTCTTACAAAATACAGTTTTAGATGTGATTTGTTATATTGGTTTGGTTAACTAATCTCTTTAACATACTTTTATCCCCATGAAAAACTTATATACTACAATAGTATTAGCTGTAATACTATCTATAAATGCTACTGTATCTTACGCTCAAGATAGTAACGTAATGTATTTTATGCACGAATCAATGGAGGCAAATGAATTGAACCCTGCTCTTCAATATAATCGTAAAGTGATGATTTATTTACCTGTTGTAGGTGGAGCTAAAATAAATTATAGTGGTTTAATTAATCCAGATCATTTCAATAATTTTGAAACACTTTTAGAAAAACAACAAGATTTAAAACTAAATAGTACATTTATGCTTGGTGGTTTAGGTTTTCATTTTGGAAACTTAGAATTACGTTTTGCTGCACACGAAAAAATTAATTTAGGAATTAATTTACCTCAAGAATCAGGTTTAGATTATCCTGAAGATGTTTTGAGTTTAGATATGATGCATCGTAGAGAATATTCTATAGGAGTATCTAATAAGTTTGCTGATAAATTTACTTTTGGATTTAAATATAAGTATTTACAAGGAGTATCGAATATTAGTTTAGTTGGAAATGAAGAGTCTGCTTCAGTTCGATCTTCGTCTTTCCCTATGATTGCACTAAATGAAAATGATGAGATTTCAAGTGCTAGTATTAATGATTTTAACATAGTTGATTATCTTTCTTTACCTGTAATGTTAAATGAAGATGGTAGTGTTGAATATAATAGTACTCCATTTGGAAATACTGGACACTCAATTGATTTTGGATTTAATTGGGATATAATTAAAGAAGTATCAATATCGGGTAGTGTTTTAGATTTGGGATATATTGATTGGGAAGCTGATGTTAATAATACAAATACTGAAGATTTATACAAAACATGGTTGCCTACTAAAATGTTTTTAGCAGCAAAATACCAACCTTATAAATCGTTAGGTTTAGGAGTGTTGTCTCGAACAGGGTATTTTAATGAAAATGTAAATCAATCTTTTACTGCATCGGCAAACTTAAATGTTTTAAAAATATTGAGTCTTGCAGGAAGTTATACATTTGGGAATAGTTTAACACATAATGCTGTAGGAGCAGGTGTTATTGTTAGACTTCCGCTGTTTTTGAAATTATCGTTGTATGTTGATAATATTAATCCTGTTTTAGAAAGTAACCCTTGGAATACTAGATACGTAAATGTTAGAGCAGGTTTAAATATGTCGTTATTCCGAATTAAGGATGATAAAACACCTGAAGAGGAAAATGACCTTGAAGTACTTGAAGCTGAAAACAAAGCCGATAAATCAGATAAAAAATTAGTTAAGAAAAGAGAAAAAGAAGAAGATAAGCTAGTTGAAAAAAGAAAGAAAAAAGAAAAAAATATAGAGAAGAAAAGAAAAAAGAAAGAAAAAAAGTTAGTAAATAAAACTAAAGACCAAGAAAAAGAGAAAAAAGAAAAAGAACAGCAGGTAATTAAAAAAGCTAAAAAGAAAAATGATAAAATTGTAAAAAATAATAAAAAAAGAGCAGAAAAACTTGCAAATAAAAAGCAGAAAAACTTAGATGAATGGATTAAAGAGGCTAACAGAATTGAAGACAGAAAGGCTGACAATAAAATTGACGAGTTGAATGATGAGTATGTTAAAAAGACTAAAGTATCAACTGAAAGTAATTTGCAAGCTAATGCTAGTAATGTAAATACGTCAGTTAATAATACTCGTACTGTAACTACTCCCTCAACGGTAAATAATAAGCCTGATACTTATACTGAATTAACAAAAACAAATGTTAATGCTAATAATGGTGTTGTAAAAAGTAATAATACTGAGGTTGCTACAGATAATAATAGTTATAATCAACAAGTAACTGAAGTAGCAGAAACAGGAACTGAACAAAATAATTCGGAAGTTGAAAAGGCTAAATTATATAAAGTAACAGAGAGTCCTGTGTTTATGACCGAAGCTGAAGTTAAAAAACAAAACTCCGCAGCATCAAAAGTAGCTAATGAAGTATCGTCTGAAAAAGAAGAACTTGATGATGATTTTTCTGATTTCGAAATGGAAGGTATTGTAGTTGATATTACTGATGGTGAAAATAATGATACTAAAACTGAAGTAGTAAATGAGGCAGAAAATACTCAGGTAGCTAAAAAAGAAAGTACTACTACCGAAGAAGTTAAAATGTAATTATTTATTACTTTTAATTATTACAAATTTAGATTATAAAAAAGGCTGACTTAGTATATACTAAGTCAGCCTTTTTTATTTGTAAAATAGTTTAAGCAAGCTTTTTATCATCATCGTTAATATTATTTAACACGGTATTACAAGCCGATATATAATCGTTTAAAAACGAAGAGAAACAAATTGTAGTTTGCTTATTAGTAAACTTTAAATGATTACGTTTTGTTTTTTCATTATCAACATCTTTTACATCATTAAATACAATGTTTAAAAATTGAGATTCAATACCTAAATGAGTAAAGTTCGATCGGAGTTGCTTGTATAAAAAACCATTGTTATTAAGACGGATGTATCTTTGTGGAAACAGTTTTTCTAAAGCCATATCGAACCTAATAGCCGATTGGCGGGGGGCTTTAAATGGTTTTTTATCAATAAAAGCACCAAGGGTTTCAATATATTGAGCCATCATTCCAAGTGCAATTCTTTTGTATCCATTATTGCTCAACGATTTTATCTCATCAATTAATCTTTGTTGAATAAAAGTTTTTTTATCTACCATTAAATTATGTCTTTAATTAAAATGTTTTTTCCTCTGAAAACAGCATGTTCTCCTTTCTTTTTTTTAAGAAGAGCATTTCCGATAGGCGATACAGGAGAAGTTGCCATTATTTTTTTGCCATTAATTTCCATAACACCCAAACCAATTGAAATAATATACATTCCATTTTGAGTATTAGCAATAGCCCCTAACTCTATCATTTCATAGCTCTTTTTTAACGGAATAGTTTGCAGTACATTTAATTCTGATATAGCTCCATTTAGTTGCTTTGTGTACATTTCTTGCTCGTTTTGTGTTTGAGCTCTAAATGTATGATGCTTATCTCCAACCGTACATTTATCATCTCCTACAGCCGAATCGTTCATCATATCAACAAGTTTTTTAAGCTTGTTAACCTTTGTTGTTTGTAAGCTCAAGCAATGATTAATTATTTGTTCTCGGGTAATATCCATTAAATATAATTGTTGTTACAAAATTATGATAGTTTCGAAATATAGATAAATTATTTTTTTTACAAAAATGTTAATCCGAAATATTTGAGGTGAAGTAATATAGATATATAATTGCTGAATTTAAAATTAAAAAAAAAGTATTGATTTACATAAATCAATACTTTTTTAAGAAAACAATAATACTATTTATAAACACTAAACCAGAACATCCGGATTAGGAGCCTTTACAATACTAGTTGTTTCTATAAATTCAATATCATGTTTTTCTAATTCTTTTAAAACAGGTTCGTAAACCTCTTTGTTAATTGGTACGTGTATACCAGGAGTTGAAATTTCGCCGTTCAATATTTTTATACCTGTAATTGCTGCGGGTAAACCAACTGTACGTGCCATGGCGGTGTTCATCGAATCTTTTCCGTGAGTTACCATGTACGATATTGTTTGTTTTTTTACTCCATTTAATTCGTAACCAAAACGGTGATACATTACTATCATATCATGATCGTTTGATTTTAAAGCCCATCTTTCAGAAAGTATTTTTTCTAATACCTGTGCCGGAGTTGCCTTTTTTAAATTTACAAACTTGTCTTTACTAAACAGTCCTAAACAAACCAACTTTTCCCAAACAATATCATCTTGATCTATTTTTAAATAATGACGCAGTTTAATTTCTACCGAATTATATGGATGGTACGGTAAAAACGAGTTTATAAAATCTCTATACGTCATGTTTTCGGTGTTTTCCATAACATAACCATCATCGGTTAAACCTAAATCAACAAAAATATTCCATGCACGGCTGTAACCAATTCTTCTGAAAGTACCTCGATAAATTGTTGGTATACCTTCAAGTTCATACACATTTCTGTAAGCAAGAGAATCTCGGTTTGCATAAGCTTCAAATTTTCCATAACCAGGAATATCTATAACCTCAGTTCTGCGGAAAACTTTATGATAAGGAATGTACTTATACTTTCCTTCCTGAATAAACTTAGCAGCTCCACCTTGTCCGGCTAAAACCACGTTACGAGGATTCCAAGTAAATTTGTATTTCCAAATGTTATCGTCGTAACCCGGAGCAACTAAACCACCGGTAAACGATTCGAAAGAAAGCATTTTACCACCTTCGTCTAAAATATTATCAATCACTTTTTTTGCCGACATGTGATCAATTCCTGGGTCAACGCCAACCTCATTCATAATTACAATTCCGGCTGCAATTGCGGCAACACTCAACTCTTTCATTTCGTTACTTACATACGATGGAGTTACCATGTGCTTTTTAAACTTTACACAATCAACTGCAACATACTGATGAAACCTAGCTGGAATCATTGAAATAACTAAATCAGAATTTTGTATTTCCTTGCTTCGTTGTTCATCATTAAACACATCAAGCACAATGGCTCTACCATTTTTATGATTTTCGGCAGTTTTACATAATTCATTTATTTCAATGTCGCCAACTGTTATTATAAGATTTTCTTTTTCACTTACATCTAACATGTATTCTACTAATGAAACAGTAGACCTACCGGCTCCAATTATTAATACATTTCGCTTTTTCATAGTTATCGGGGGTTATTACTTTACTTAAATTTAAGCAAAAAAAGTTCTTAACTATCTATAAATTAGTATAGTTTAATTGAAAAATATTTCACTAAATTAATATGATTAAATTCAGTATAATTACACAACTTTTAATATGTTATTTATGTACTACAAATTAGCACCTGCTATATTATTGTTTATCAGTTTTTTTGCTTTTAAAACTAATGCTCAAAGTAATTTGGTTGTGTTTTCGGAGCAGAACGAAACATTTTTATTGGGTGTTGATAATGTTAATTGTAACACTGTAAATAAAAATAATATTGAGGTTGCCGATATAAATAAGAAAAAAATAACAGTTAATGTTGAATTAAAAAACGGAACTGAAATAAATAAAAAAATTGAACTTCCTAACAATTCAAAATACGTTTTAGCTATTGTAAAAGATGGGTATAGCTACAGTTTAAAATATAGAGGTACTTACGGTAAATCAGAAAAAACACCAGTATTTGTTAAAAATAACAGAATATTGAGTGTAGTTGCATTTAAAAATAATGTAAAACGTAGTAATCATAAAAAGAAAAAGCAGGACAATAAAACTGTTTATCCAATTAAAACTAAGCAGAAACCAATTGTTTATACTAATTCTAAAAATAATACATCAAATAATAATAATTCTATAAGCAATAGTAAACTTATATCTTTAAATAATTTAATTCCGAAATTAAAAACTAAGAGAAGCGAGGCTGTAAAATGTGGTATTATTATTACCGAATTGCAGAAAGGAAATTTTAATTGTCGTCAGTTAAATTACGTGTATACTTTTTTAGATTCCGACAAATTGAAACTTGATATTATTAAAAAAGTAAAAAATAATATTTCAGATAAAAACAATGTTAATTTTTTGCTAACCTCTTTTGCTTCAGATGAATCGAAATACGTTTTTTGGAATATTGTAAAAGATTTATCTAAAGAATAAAAGTGAACGCAATCAATTATAAATGTTAAATTAACAATGTGCAATTATCAATTTAACACTCAGGAAATAAATAATATAAAACTCAAAAAGTCCACAA
>JAGLDK010000040.1 GCA_023145615.1 Ichthyobacteriaceae bacterium
ATTTGATTATTTACCCAACTACTTCTGAATAAAACCCATCCTAATCCTGTACCAGGCTGAATTGTATCTATAATACCTTCGTATTGTGCAATTAACGGATTACCTGTAATATTAATTTTATCTCCTGTTGTAAGGTTTCCACCTCCTCCATTTCCAAACGATGCATTAGGGAAAACTACATATATATTATCAATATCGTTTTTAGTAGCAGGTGGAGCGCTTGTATCGTAAAAATAAAAACCAAAAGAATTTAAATTTCCTGCTCCTTCGTGTATAAAAGTTATTGATACATCTATTGCTTTTTCAATAAAATGAATGTTTGACATGTTTCCTCCCGATAGGTATTCGGGATTATACATAGGTACTGATCTGCTCTCGGGTAACGATACATTAATTATATCCATTATCGATTGAGGAATATTAGTATGTATTACACCTAATGGAACACCATCTACATCATAATTATCTAAAAAAACATAGTTTGCAACTTTTGTTTGTTGTTGTTTTCCAACAGAAGTTGCAATAGGTGGAGTAAATTCGGCAGCTTCGAAATCAATGTTTGCATTGCTACCATTTACATCTATTTCTTTTACCGATTGTAAACCTTTTGTGTGTATTAAAGCATATAGCTTTTTTGCAGCAGTAGGTATAGGGTAACTACCTGTTACTTTTCCGCCACTGTTAGTGTACATGGTTGCAATAGGCAGGGCTTTGCAGTTTTCGTTGTCGTAAGGGTTTCCTTCAAATACTTCTACTTTAGTGTAGCCAAGTGGGTTTTGATCAACACCTTTAGCTGTAATATTAATGTCTATTACTTTGGTTGTGGCGTAGTTAAACTCATTTGGAATAACAACTCCTATCTGACTTGCTGAGCTGTTAACAGTTGGTTGTTCTGTTTCAACTTCTTTTTTAGTACACGACCATGTTGTAACTGCTAACGCAATTATACCTATGGGTATTGTGAAAATCTTTTTCATAAGCGAAATTTAGATTATACGTGAATTTTTGTGGTTAATACAAGTACTAAATTGCTGTAATTACTTATGAAAACATATTATCTCGGATTAATTACATAAAATTAATAATGAGTTTAGTATAATACCAAGTAAAAACCGCAAAAGATGTAGTATATTTTGCGGTTTTGTAAAAATTAAGTATTTAAAATATTAGGATGTAATATGTTAAATTGTAATGCATTATGTTACTTTATAATTATAGTTTATGGTTTTATGTATATGTTATAATTGTTTCTATATCCTGCCAAATCATGATACCAATCAACAAAAGAACTACCTCCCGAAGCGGCCCAATCGGCAAATTTGTAGTGTCCGGTATGTATCATTTTTGTTTCAATCATGTGATCGAATTTTGTAGGAATATGAATTGCCCAAGGTAAATTTACATCTGTTTTATAATACCTTCCTTCTGCAGGAGAAGAATCATCATCGGCAAAACCAAACATTTTTATGTTTGCCAAATCGGTTGGAGGCATTCCTGCTAAATGAATTTCAATATCTCTGTTTGCATTTTTTACAATAAACGGATTGTATGGTGCGCCACCCAATTCTTTAATTGTAATAAAGGTATTTAGCTCTACAACTATTTTTAATGATGGTATATCAATGTAATTAGTTTGTGGATATACGTTTACCATTTTTTGATTAGGATTATTTAATAAATCATACGCATTTTCGCAAATAAAAATTACAGCATTAGTTTGTCCGTTTTCGGTACCATTTGCATTTAACGATAAGTATTGTTGATCTAACGACCTTACAGTACCCGTTACACTTTTTATGTACGATGGAGGTATAGGAAGCTCGAAAGCTAAACCGTTTTTAAATGATGCACCAATTGCAGTAATGTCAATTTCAAACTCAATAAAAGTAATTTTATTATACTTATTTGTTATTTCGTTTATTTTGTAATCAACCACTAAATCATTAAAATCGTAATCTCCTTTATTTGGCCATAAATCTTCCCAAGCCAAAGTACCGTTTGTATAGTTGTTAAAAGCTTTTTTATCATCGTTTATATCATCGCAACCATCATAGTCATTTCCATATTCGTCTTTATAATCGGGCACACCATCGCCATCGCAATCTAAAGTTGGATCAACAATCTCAGGAGTTTCGGTGTTATCAACAGCCGAATAATCGTTGGTTGTAACGTAAAATACTATGTCGTTAAAATCATTATCCGATTTATCGTCTTTTCTGTTTAAATCTTCAAATCCAATAATGTTTTTCTCGTATATATCATCTTTAAACTCTAAAGCATGTATGTTTTGAGCTACTCCACCTTCGTCATTTCCTGTTTCGGGGTTTAATATCTGAGATGCAAAAATATTTCTTTTTCTATAATTCATTTTGCTCTCATTATATGTCCATCCATTTTGAATAACGACCCAACCAATTCCTGTACCAGCCGGAATACTATCTACAAAACCTTCTTCGGTATCTATTTTTGGGTGTGGATAAACTTCAATTTTATCTCCACTGTTTAGTCCACCGCCACTATTGTAAAACGAAGAATTAGGAATGGCAATGTATATACGCTCAATATCCGATTTACTTTGTGGTGGGTTGCTTGTATTGTAAAAGTAAAAACCTAACGAGTTGTACATTGATGCACCTTCGTGTACAAATGAAATATCAAGTTCGTTAACACTTTTTATAAGTTCTAAGTTGGGTCCGTTACCTTCGGTTAAAAAATGTTTATTTAATAACGATACCGATTTTGTTTCGGGTAATGTTGCCGATATTCGTGCAATAAATCCATCACTTAAAACATCAAATAACATATTAGTTGGTTTACCATCGGTATAATAATTATTTAAGTATATGTACTTAATATTACTTACGGTAGTATCAACAGCATTTATTATGCTAAGATTTCTTTTTGATGCATTCGGATCAATACCACCAAAAACAATATCTGCCGAATTATTGCTTACGTCTATTTTATTAACAGTATTACGTCCAAGTGTATTTGTTTGGGCATATAGTGTATTTATTTCTGAAGCAATAGAAAAAGTACCAGTTACAACACCATTGTTGTTGGTATAAAGTGTGGCAAAAGGTATAGTATTAAAATGGTTGTTAATATCGGGTGCCGATTTGTAAAAGTTTATTTTGTTGTTAACCGATGGTGAGTTGTCGTTTTTTAATGATTTTACATTAACGGTAACTTTTTTGGTTGATACAAAATCGAACGAATTAGGAATTGTAACGCCTAGTTCGCTAATTAATCCGCTTTGTGTTTTGTCAGCAATATTTGTTTCATTATCTAAATCTTTAGTACAAGATAATTTTAAAAATACGGTAATCAAAACAAGTGAAATTATAGTAATAGATCTCATAGGTTTTTTTGATATAGATTAAAGAATATCTGTAATAAATATCAGGTAGGTGTATGGATACTATTTAGGATGTTGTTGGTTTATTTAATACTCCGTTAAATTATAAATTGGTAATTAGCAATGTATTGTTATCAATTTAATATTATAAAAATCAGTAATAAAAAATATATGTAGTATTTTTTATGCTTTAATTTACTGATGTACTACGGTAAAAAGTAACTGACTATTATTTATTATTGATTAGTAGTAATGATTAATTAGTAAAATAATAAGATTTTATAGTAAAAAAATGTTTTAAAAAAGCCCATTTATAGCCTTGAAATTATAGAGTATTTTTGATGTGGTAAGTATGGTAATAATCAAATATATATTAAATGTTTAGTTAGTTAATTGTTTATCTGTTTAGCGTATGTTTAATTCCGATTATTAGTTAATGTGCATGATTTATAACGTAATCTGTTGATAGAGTAGAGGTAGGTAGTGTATTGTATCGAAGAAAAAAACAAAATTAATTTTTAAACTGATTTTTGATTGTAGTAAATAAAATGATTTTGAGATAAAACAGCATATTTTTTTCTTTATTTATTGTACGATTAATAAGTTAAAATTTGGCTGTAAACTAAATAAAATGGGGGAGTGTTTTTTTATATTTATTTGTTGAATTTAATATCAATAATTAAATCATAGAGCTATACCAATAGATTATATTTTAATTGACAGTTGGTTTACATCTGTTAAATTGATAAAAAAACTTAAATCAGTAAATGATAAGGTTAACATTATAGGGATGTACAAGTACAACAGTAGTGTTATTGTAGATGGGAAAACTTATAGTTTGAAACAGTTCAGAAATACAAAAAAAATTAAACGTTCTAGAAATATGAATTTACAATACAAGATGTTTGTTGTGAATATAGACGGCATTGATGTTAAATTGTTCTTAACTCGAAAAGGTACTAATTGTAAATGGCATACTATTTTGTCTACAAACACAAGCCTTACTTTTACTAAAGCATTGAAAATTTACAGCACCAGATGGACTATTTAAGTATTCTTTAAAGAAGTAAAACAATTGCTTGGCTTAAGTAAAATCCAGTCTACTAATTTTGATGTTCAGGTAGCACCTGACTACAATAATAATGATTCAATATTTGTTAATTAGTTTGAAATACAGAATGGAAGCTTATGGAACTAATAGGAGGGCTATTCAAAGATTTAAAACAAGATTACATTGAACACAGATTAAATGACAGAATAATTGCATTAATGGTTGATTTTGCAAGGGTTTTGGAATTTTATGTCGGAAATGATAAAGCTGACGAAATCACCAGTAGTTTAATTAGTTACAGCGATGAACTTGGTTTTGTTAAAAACTTTACCCCAAAAATAAAGCCACTGAAATCAGCGGCTTAGATTAGGTGCGAAACTTGAGTTACTTTAGTATAAAAAATTGTATTTATTTTTTTACTAAAATAGATAGGCTTTGTTTATATAGTTTATAAATAATTTTGCTGTAATACTTGTAAATTAATAGTAGTATAGATTTTAATTATAAGGAGGTTTTATTGCTGATTTATAGGTGTTTGTATTTGTTTTGATTGTTATTTTCGGTTTTTCAGACTATAAAACATCAATATATTTACATATTTAAATATGTAAGTAACTGTAAATTAAGGGAGTTTGGGTGTTTGAGTAAATTAATAAAATAAACTGCTATTTATCATGTATTCAATTAATAAGAACCGTTACTTTTGCCAAGGTTTTTTTATAACACAATAGAACGAATAGAAGTCGGAAATAATGGGAGATTTTCAGGAGATAGATCATGAAGGAGTTATAAAGTCGATTGATGGTAATATTGCCACTGTAACAATTTTGCAAAAAACATCTTGTGCATCTTGCGAACTTACAGGAGCATGTAGTGGATCAGAATCGAGTGTAAAAGAGGTTGAGGTTCCTATTAAAAATAGAAGCTATGAAAAGGGCGAGTTTGTAAATATAGTGTTTACACGTAGCGAAGGTTTTATTGCTTTGTTTATAGGGTACTTGTTACCGTTTATATTAATGATTATGGGTATGGCAGTTTCGTCGATATTTACCGATAATGATTTAATTAAAGGTTTGGTAGCTTTAGGGCTTTTACCAATATATTATACAATTTTGTTTTTAATGAAGAACAATATTCGTGCTTTATTCGAATTCAGATTTGATAATGATAAATAATATTTTACAATAACAATAATAAAATTGTTGGTGTAAAATTATTTGGTTGATAGTAGCAATGCTATTGACTAATTAATGTGTGTATTTTTAATTTTTTTTTATATTTCAAACTTTGCAATAATGATGAGTGCTGTTTTAATTTATACAATCCTTACTGCCGTTGGTATAGCGGTTATTTTTGCGATTGTACTTTATTTTGCATCTGTTAAATTCAAAGTAGTCGAAAATCCTAAAATCGATGAAGTTGATGAAATTTTACCTGCTTCTAACTGTGGAGGTTGTGGTTTTCCTGGTTGTCGCCCTTTTGCTGAGGCGTGTACTAAGGCCGAAAACCTTGACGATCTTTACTGTACAGTAGGTGGAAATGAAATCATGCAACAGGTTGCTGGTGTCCTTGGTCTTGAGGCCGTAGAAAAGGAACGAGTAATTGCTGTGCTTCGTTGTAATGGTACAGAAGCTTTACGTTCTCATACAAATGAGTTCGATGGTGCTTCAAACTGTACTGTTGCGTCGAATCTTTATTCGGGAGAAACTGGATGTTCTTATGGCTGCGTTGGTTTAGGAGAATGCGTTGATGTATGTAATTTTGATGCATTAGCAATGGATCCTATAACAGGATTACCAGTAGTAAACGAAGACAACTGTACTGCGTGTAACGCATGTGTTGAGGCTTGTCCGAAAGACTTGTTTGAGTTACGTTCAATAGGAAAGGGAAAGAAAAACCTTCGTATTTACGTTGCTTGTATGAACGAGGAAAAAGGAAATGTAGCCAAAAAAGCATGTGAAGCTGCTTGTATTGGATGTAGTAAATGTGTTAAGGTTTGTCCGGTAGATGCAATTACTGTTGAAAATATGTTGGCTTATATTGATTATTCAATATGTACAAGCTGTAGAAAGTGTGTTGACGAATGTCCTACTTCTGCTATTTTAGACATTAATTTCCCTCCACGTAAGCCTAAGAAAGACAAGCCTGCAAAACCTGCTGTTAAAAAAGCGGTAAAGCCAGCTGTTGAGTCTGCGGAGATGGATTTAACTAAAATGACTAAAGAAGCTCCTGTTAAAGAGGAAGCTCCTAAAAAAGATTCAGCACCTGCTCCTAAAGAAGCTCCGAAAGATGAAGCTCCTGCTAAAGAGGAAGAAAAAGGTGATGATAATTTATCAACTTCAAAAGAATAAGTAATGGGGTTAAAAACATTTCCAAAAGGAGGCGTTCATCCTGAAGAGAATAAATTATCGGAGAATGCTGCTATAGAATTTATAGCACCACAAGAAAAAGGTTTGTACGTAATTCCGGTGTCTCAGCATATCGGTGCGCCTGCCAAAGTGGTTGTTAAGAAAAACGAAGAAGTAAAAGTAGGAACTCTTTTGGCACAGTCGGGAGGTTTTGTTTCTGCAAACATTCATTCTTCGGTATCAGGAAAAGTAAAGAAAATTGAATTAGTTACCGATGCATCTGGCTATAAACGTCAGGCGGTAATTATTCAGGCTGATGGTGAGGATGCTTGGGAAGAGTCAATTGATCGTTCGGAAGAATTGGTTACTGACATTAAAGCTACCGCAGACGAAATCAAGAAAAAAGTATCGGAATTTGGTATTGTTGGACTTGGTGGTGCAACTTTTCCGGCTCACGTAAAGCTTGCCGTTCCTGATGGCGAAACTGCTGAGTATTTGATGTTGAACGGGGTAGAGTGCGAGCCTTACCTTACTTCAGATCATAGAATGATGCTTGAGAAAGGTGAAGAAATAATGGTTGGTATTAAAATTTTAATGACTGCTTTAGGAGTATCGAAAGCAATGATTGGAATTGAAAATAACAAACCTGATGCCATTAAAAATATGGAGCAAATTGCTGCTAAATATAATGGTATTTCGGTTCATCCTCTTAAAGTTCAATATCCACAAGGTGGAGAAAAACAGCTTATTGCTGCATTATTAGGACGTGAGGTTCCTTCTGGAAAACTTCCTATACATGTTGGTTGTGTTGTACAAAACGTTGGTACTGCTTTTGCGGTTTACGAAGCTGTACAAAAAAACAAGCCAATGCTTGAGCGTGTTGTAACTCTTACCGGAAAATCTGTTGAGAAACCAGCTAACTACTTAGTTCGTATGGGTACGCCTATTGAGCATTTGGTAGCACGCAGTGGTGGACTTCCTGCTGATACAGGAAAAATAATCAACGGTGGACCAATGATGGGTAAGGCTATTGATAACACTGATGTTCCTGTTACAAAAGGTACTTCGGGAGTTCTTATTATGAAGCAAGATGAGAGTAAGCGTGGCGATATTAATCCGTGTATTAGATGTGCTAAATGTGTTAGCGTATGTCCTGCCGGATTAGAGCCTTTCTTATTAATGACACTTGCCGAAAAACGTATGTGGGA
>JAGLDK010000041.1 GCA_023145615.1 Ichthyobacteriaceae bacterium
TTTAATTATCATAAAATAAAGAGTTAGTATATTAAAACTTAAAATACCTGAACAATACTATTGTTCGGGTATTTGTTTTAAAATTGATGCTTGTTGTAGTTATAGAATCTTAAAATTCAACTAAAAAATAATCAATAAAAATAATATGGTACAAATTATAAGATATGTTTTAGGAATAATATTGATTATTTCGGGAATGATAAAACTTAACGATCCGTTGGGTTTTATGTATAAGTTAGAAGAATATTTTGAAGCAGATGTACTTAATATTCCGTTTATGATACCTTTAGCGGGGTACAATGGTTTTGTAGTTGCGTTGATTGAAGTTGTTTTAGGTGCTGCAATAATTTCGGGTTTTAAAACTGCTAAAGCTCTTGTTTTATCATTGTTGATGTTTGTGTTTTTTGGTTTTCTAACTTTTTATTCGGCATATTTTAATAAGGTTACAGATTGTGGATGTTTTGGCGATGCAATACATTTTACACCTTGGCAATCGTTTACAAAAGATATGATACTGTTGTTAGCTACTGTTTTTTTATGGTTTGTTAAAGACTTTATTATTGAGTGGAAAAATAGTAAAGTTTTAGTTGTAGGAGTTGCCATTTTTGGGTCTGTTTTGGCTTTGTATTCGGTAATAAATATACCTATTATTGATTTTCGTCCTTATAAAATTGGGGCGGATATTAACGCAGGTATGAAAATGCCAGAAGGTGCTGCAAGAGATGTTTTTAATGATATTTGGAAATATAAAGTTGATGGAGTAGTAGCAGATTACTCTACAAAAGATGAGCCTTGGAAAATTAAAGGAGCTGAGTTTGTTAGTAGAGAAACTATACTGATTTCGAAAGGTTACGAACCGCCAATTCATGATTTTGCATTAATTAAAGGAGATGAAGATTATACACAAAGCATTCTGGATTTAGACGATGTTTATATGGTGTTTTCGTTAGATGTTACTAAAATTGATGATATAAAAAACTTGAAAGAATTTATTGCTGATAATAAAGCTATTTTAATTACTCCATCTGCAAACGAGGATGTGTTAAAGCTTAAGCAAAAAATGGTAATTGAATTTGATAGTTATTCAATTGATAATATTACTTGTAAAACAGTAATACGTCATAATCCAGGAGTGTTGAGGTTGAAAAAAGGAGTGGTAGTTGAGAAGTTTATATTGTAATATTATTAACTAATAAATACACTTTGTTAAGTGCCATAATATCAGTATTATAATAAATATTGAAATTGATATATGGTGGGTGCAGAAAATAAGTTAGTACATAAAAAAACAGGGTTTAACTTTTTATAGTTAAACCCTGTTTTTTTATGATATAAAATTATATTAACTGATCTTTTAAAACGCCTCTCGTATTGTCATAAACATAGTAGGTTCTCCATCTCCCATACCAACATCAAGTCTGAAATTAAGTCTGTCTTTTTTTAATAGTCTGAATCTAAAACCTAAACCGTATAAATAAATAATATCTTCGAAATAGCTTTTGTCGAGTTTTTCGGCACTGTTTCCTAAACCTGTAAAAATAACAGTACCAAATCGTCCTGCAAATTGTCTTCGGTATTCTATTTGTGCTAAATAATTATGGTAATTAATATATTTGTTCGAATTGTTAATGCTTCTAAGTTGAGATTTACCTCCTAGTTTAGGCATTTTATAGAAAGGTACATTACCATTACTTATAGTCCATGTAGTTTGAAATGCAAGTATGTTTTTATCGGATACTATTTTTCTATAATGTCTTAAGTTTAGTTTTGTAACATAAAATTTATGATTTCCAAAATAGCTTCTAATACTTAAGTTAAATAAATTTCCTTTGGTTGGATAAATAACATCATCCCTTGTATCAACTCGGCTTTCAAGTCCTAAACCAACGTGCCAACCACCATTGTAACCTTTTATTTTATTGGAAATTTCGAGGTTATCAATACCGTAATTTTTTACATGACCAATATCGTACGAAAGTCCCATATAGTATAAATCGCCTATTGCTTTAAGTAAACCGCCAAAAACACCATAAGTATTTTGTTTCAGCTTAATTGTTTTTTCTGTTTGTTTTCCAATTCCGAAATAGAATGCAGGTACTTTATATGATATAACTCTCGATCCAATAAACCATTCGTTTTTGGTGTACATTAATAAGTCGGCATCAATAAGTAAATGTTTTTTTGTAGAATATGATAATGCCGGAATTATAGTGGTAGGGCGGTAGTATTTCGAGTTGCTATTTTGATTTCCATCGTTTAAAACAATTGAAGATAGAAATCCTAACGATAGCCCCGATTCGTTATTGTAATCCATAGTAGGAAAAGTTGTAATGGAATATTTTTCTTTTTCTATCGAAATATATCCCATTACACTTTCTATGAAAATATTAACTTTAGAAGTATCCGACGATTCTTTTAAGCTATTATTTTGTGCAGTTGTTTTATAATTAGCAACTAACAAAATTAGTAATATGTATAGTATCTTTTTGATAATAAAGTAACTTTGGTTCAAATTAAAGTTACGTAACTTATTATTTAATAGGTATTTCTATTGTGTATTTTTTTCTTGATTTATTGTTTAGGTTGATTTCTCTTAACCAAGGATTGTACAATTTCAATTCTTTATAGTTTATTTTATGAGCTATTGCAAAATCAGCTAAATTAGAAACAGCAGTATCAACAACAACTTGTTTTGTTTTACTACGTTTGTATAAATCTTTTTCTCTGAAATAAAAACCGTAGTCTTTAGGATTGTTCATTATATTTTTAACAGCAATTATTCTGTAAACATACCTTCCGGTTTCAGTGTTTAATAATAAATCGTAGTAGTTTGATACTTTCTGACGATCTAATTGACGTTGAACTCCACTTTTACCCATGTTGTACGATGCTGCAGCTAATGTCCATGAACCAAATTTCTTTTTGGCTGATAATAAATAATCACAAGCAGCATAAGTAGATTTTACTACGTCGTATCTTTCGTCAACATTTTTATTAACCTCCATATTGTGCTCTTTTGCCGTTTTAGGCATAAGTTGCCAAAATCCTTTTGCACCAGCCGATGATGTTACATTTTCAAGTCCACTTTCTATTACTGCCAAGTATTTAAAATCATCAGGTACGCCTTTTTCTTTCAAAATAGGCTCAATAATAGGGAAGTATTTATTGGCTCTTTTAAAAAACAATAAACCTTGAGATTGCCAATATGTATTAACTAACATTTCTTTATCTAAACGCTCTCTAACATCGTTTTTTTCAAGAGGCACAAGTTCATTTACAAATTTTGCTTTTTCGGGTAAATTTAATGCAAAAACTCTGTAATTATTATTGAATCTTTTTTGGAAAGAATCATCGCTTTCTCCTGTATTAGAATCCGAAAACACAAGAGTGTTTATTGCAATTACAGCAAGTGTTAGTATTGATGCTATGCTTAACGTTTTTTTCATGTAACTTATTATTTATATAATACAAATAGAACTATTTATAAATATAATATTGAATTTAAATGACGAACTGAATCATTAATTATTATTTACACAAAATTCCGTTTCATAATCTTTAAACGATATCCCTTCTTGGTCTTTTTCCGATATTATTAGTTCAATGTTTTCGGGTAAACTCCAATTAAGATTCAAATCTTCATCGTCCCATTTAATACATCTTTCCGATTCTTTATTGTAGATGTTTGTTACTTTATACGAAAAAATAGTGTCGTCTTCTAATGTTAAGAATCCATGAGCAAAACCAGGTGGAACCCAAAATAATCGTTTATTAACTTCAGTTAAAAGTACCTTATGATATCTGCCATAAGTAGGAGAGTTTTTTCTTAAATCAACAGCAACATCAATTACTGCACCTTTTATAACTCTTACAAGTTTGCCTTGTGCAAAAGGTGGTGCCTGAAAGTGTAAACCTCTTAAAACACCTTCTTGAGATAGTGATTGATTATCTTGTATAAAGTTAAAATCAACACCGTTTTCTATAAAAGTTTTTTTGTTATAACTTTCGTAAAAATAACCTCTTTCGTCCTCAAAAACTTTAGGGGTAATTTCTAATAAACCTTCTATTTCGGTAGTTTCTATTTTCATTAATTAAGAATTTAAATAAGTAATTATGTGTTTTTCTATTTCTTTTGCCTTTGTTAAAATCATTAAATGCGAACCATTTTTAATTTCAATTGCATTATTAATGTTTTTAAAAGGAAATACTTTGTCTTTGTTTCCGTGTATATGAAGAATGTTTGACTGTGATGTATTTCTACGCCAATTTACAACATTATTAATGCTCCACTTTAAATAATACTCATTTCTGATGGTTAAAATTTCATCAATTAATTTAATTATTTTGATGTTTTTTGTTCCAAACAATATTCTTGCAAATGTTTTAGAATCCTTTATTAAGCTAATAGGTAATAAATTATGTAGTTTTAAAATAAATGATGCTTTGTAGAGTAGTGGTAATTCGGAACGTTTTTTTACCGACGAAACTATTATTAATTTTTTAACATCAATTTGTTTAGCAATTTCCTGAACAATTATTCCACCAAACGACAAACCCAATAAATTAACATCGTGTGATGTATTAATTGAGCTTGCCATTCTTTTAGAATAATTTGTAAGAGTTTCGTTTTTGGTTGGAATTAACCACTGTATATAATGAACTTTATAACTGCCGAAGTCTAATTTTTTAAAGGCTTTTTCGTTGGCAGTAAGTCCACTTATAACATAAATATGTTTCAAATTATTAATCTAAATTAGTATCGTTTTTATTGAATTCATCAAAAACTATTTGTGCAAAATCGTTATATATATTACTACTAGTAGCAATTATTTCTTTGCCAAAAAGCCAATCGTTTTCTCCTTTATAATCGCTTACCTTTCCGCCGGCTTGTTCCACAATAAAAGCACCTGCGGCAACATCCCACGGACTTAATCCATACTCGTAAAAGGCATCGAATCTACCACAAGCAACGTAAACCAAATCTGTTGCGGCAGTACCTAATCGGCGCATACCTCTGGTTTTTTGAGTGTAAGTAATTAGTGTGTTATAAAAAGCTTCGTTTCGGCTGAAATCGTAATACGGAAACCCGGTTGCAATTAAAGTATCTTTAAGTTCTGATGTGGTTTTTACATGTATTTCTTTTTTATTTAAATATGCTTTGTTGTTTCCATAGGCATAAAAACACTCATTCATTCCTACTTCTAAAACAACTCCCAAAACTATTTTATCATTCTTTTTAAGTGCAATTGAAACCGCATAAGTTGGTAATCCGTGTATGTAATTTGTAGTGCCATCAAGCGGATCAATTATCCAATTATATGTTTCTCCTATTTTTGTTGATGTACCTTCTTCTGCAATAAAACCGGCTTCGGGTAAGTATTTCAATAAATCATCAACAATCATTTTTTCGGCAGTTTTATCAACATACGAAACTAAAGAGTTAATACTTTTTTCTTCAACCTTAGATTCAGAAAAACCTTCTTGTTCCTTTTTCATAAAAGCACCTGCTTTTTTAGCAGTTTCAATTACTTTAACGCATAGTTCTTTATAATCCATCATATTTTGTTTAACATACAAGTTACTTACAAAGATTGAGTAAACGAAATTTTTAAAATTGGTTTTGAGGAATATATTTTTATTTATCTAAGTTTTTTTTTAAAAATAGGATAAACGAAACAGTAATGTCGACTCTGATTAATTAACAATTAACCATTATTTATTACACCAACTCAAGTCCTAATTTATGAACCATAAGTTCTAAGTTGATATTCTTTTTTACCATGTGGTTGTATTTTTCTCGGCTTGTAAAAATCAATTTAATATCTTCTTGTTTGGTAATAATAGCATTTAGTTGAATTGAAAAATTATTTAAACCTTTTCTGATATATTGCATTAGCTGGGTGCTTTCGGTTTCGAATTGCATTGCTATTGCTTGATTTGGTACTTCACAGTAAATAGTGTTATTTTCAAGTTTAGGTTGGTTCGATGTCATTGCCGAATGAATAAGTTTATTACCTTGAGATTGTAATAAAATAGCGTAGTTATTCCATAATTCCAACATTTGTTGGAAATTGAAATTGTCTTTTGGAAGATTGTTAATATCAATAATATCCTCTTTTTTTACAGCTTTTTCTTCCATATGTATATTTATGGAAGACGTTGATCTTCTGCTTTTACTTTTTAAAGGCACCGTACTTCTGGTAGCTTTTAATGTTTCTTTTTCGGGTTGTTTACTGTAATTTGCCTCAGGTTGTGGTGTTTCAGTAGTTTCAGCTTGGTTATTGTTTACTGAACGAGGCTTTTTTTCAGGTGCAATAGGTTGTAAAGTTGGTGCTTTTATGTAACGTCGTTTATTTTTTTTTTAACCCCGTTTTCAGAGGTAATAGATGCAAGTTGCATTAATGCAATTTCAACTGTTAGCCGTTGATTTTTACTTGTTTTAAAACTCATATCGCACTCGTTAGTAATATCAAGTGCAATAAAAATTACATCCTGATTTAGTTTTTTCGATTGCTCAAGATATTTATCTTTTACACCTTGTGCCACTTCAAGTAACTGAATTGTTGTTTCATCTTTCGAAACTAATAAATCTCTGAAATGTGCCGACAATCCTGAAATGAAATTGTGTAAATCGAAACCTTTATTAAGTATTTCGTTCAATAAATTTAATAATCCTGGAATATTATTTTCAAGAATATAATTTGTTGATTTAAAATAGTAGTCGTAATCTAAAATATTAAGATTATCAACAACATCTTTAACTGTAATTTTGTTGTTCGAGAAAGTAGCAATTCTATCAAAAATAGAAAGTCCATCACGCATTGCACCATCAGCTTTCTGACCTATAATATGCAGTGCATCATCTTCGGCATCAATACCTTCGTTTTTTGCAATTTTAGCAAGCTGATTTTTTACATCGTCAACTCCAATACGTTTAAAATCGTAAACCTGACAACGAGATAATATAGTAGGAATTATTTTGTGTTTTTCGGTAGTTGCAAGTATAAAAATTGCGTGTGCAGGTGGCTCTTCTAAAGTTTTTAAAAAGGCATTAAATGCTTGAGTTGAAAGCATATGAACCTCATCAATAATATATACTTTATAGTTTCCGGTTTGTGGTGGTACTCTAACCTGTTCGGTAAGATTTCTGATGTCATCAACCGAGTTATTAGACGCGGCATCTAATTCAAAAATATTGAAGGCAAAATCTCTATCAGTATCTTCATCGGAACTTTCAAGAGAACTTTCGTTTATTTTTTTTGCTAAAATTCGGGCACAAGTAGTTTTTCCAACTCCACGCGGACCAGTAAATAACAAAGCCTGTGCCAAATGATTTGTGCTAATAGCATGCTCTAAAGTATCGGTAATTGCTTTCTGACCAATAACATCTTCAAATTCTATTGGGCGGTATTTTCTGGCAGATACTACAAAGTTTTCCATGAGGATTAATTTTTGTTATTCCATACAAAGATAAGGTACAATTATTAATTATCAATGTTTATGCTAATTAATACGTA
Source organism: Ichthyobacteriaceae bacterium (assembly GCA_023145615.1). Lineage (GTDB taxonomy): Bacteria > Bacteroidota > Bacteroidia > Flavobacteriales > JADGDT01 > JADGDT01. Next base: position 7,518 of record JAGLDK010000041.1, read on the forward strand.
GGGCTGTGCTACAAATTGTAGTTTATTATTTTTCTTTTTATTTGCATTTATAGAGCATTAAATTGGTGCTAAAAAATTAACCATTACCTATGTACAAAACACATCTGTTTTAAAGGTTTATAATTTAGTTTGATACACAATTGGTATTGTAGGGTAATGCGTTATATATTTGTACAAAATTAAGCAAAGCTATTGGAGATGATTAAAGCAGAAAATATTAATAAATACTATGGCGATTTACATGTACTTAAAAATGTAAGTGTAGATATTAAAGAAGGAGAAATAGTATCGGTGGTTGGAAAATCGGGTGCAGGAAAAACTACTTTATTGCAGATTTTAGGTACGCTTGATGTGCTTGATAAATCGAAGGATACATCGTTAATTATAAATGGAGAAAAAATTGATGGGTTAGGGGATAAGGCTTTGTCTAAATTCAGAAATAAAAACATTGGATTTATATTTCAGTTTCATCAATTATTACCTGAGTTTACTGCTTTCGAAAATGTTTGTATTCCGGGATATATTGCTCGTAATAAAGATATAGATGTTCAGAAAAGAGCTAAGGAATTATTAGAGTTTTTAAATTTAGGACACCGATTAAATCATAAACCAAACGAATTATCAGGTGGAGAGCAACAAAGAGTTTCTGTAGCTCGTGCGTTAATTAATAATCCGTCGGTAGTTTTTGCCGATGAGCCATCTGGAAATTTAGATTCTCAACATGCCGATGAATTACACAAATTGTTTTTTCAGTTAAGAGACGAATTTGGACAAACTTTTGTTATTGTAACTCATAATAAAGAATTAGCAGATATGGCTGATAGAAAACTTGTTATGCAAGATGGGAAAATAATAAGTCAGTAAATAGTTCAATACTCTGTTAAATTGTCAATTTAATACTCTAAAATCAGTAATATAAAATAGTTATAGATTTTTTTATGCTTGAATTTACTAATGTACAGTGTTTTACGTCAGAAGTAACGGGCTATTATAGTTGTTAATATACCAAATACGTAGCATTATTATTGTTGCAGTAAAACATAGTCAACCAAACTTGTTTTAACTATGCACAAATAATTAAGTATTTAAATATTCGTAATTATAAAAAATATCATCAAAATAAAATTAAAAACAACAACAATAAATTATAGTAGATGAATAAATTATACGATAAAAAGTTTCGTAAAATAATGCAAGTTAATTACGACTATACAAGTATGAGTGCTAACAGAATTGAGGAAATTAGAAACTTTGCTCGTGGTGCCGATTTTAAAAGTATAGGTATAGCGTATTGTATTACTTTTTCTCATGAAGCTGAGGTGTTGAAAAATTATTTATCAAAAGATTTTAATGTTCATTTGGTGCATTGCAAATATGGTAGAATCCCGGTTAAAGATATAATTGGAGGTACTGCCCGAAGAGTTAGTTGTAATCCTGCTGGACAAGCCGAATTTTTAAATGATAAAGATACCGAATTAAATATTTCGATGGGTTTATGTGTTGGTCATGATATGATTTTTAGTAAAGTATCGGAAGGTTTGGTTACTAATCTTTTTGATAAAGATTTTACAAATAATAACAATATTGAAACTGCTATAAACGAAGTGGAAAGAGAATTGTATTAGTTTTTTTGTGCAGTTGCTAAATAGTTATTGTGCTTTATTAGTTGAAAAGAAGAAAGTAAAAACACCTATAAATAAAATTATTGATGATAGTTTTATTTATAGGTGTTTTTATTTACAATAATATTTTGTGTAAATGTTTGAGTATTTGAGTAATCATTAAGTTAAAATTTTATTGCTTGAATCTTTATTACTAAATTTGTTAATTGATTTTTTCGAAAATAATTATGGCAAAAATAGAAGAGAAGATAGAAGTTTTTGGAGCAAGGGTTCATAACTTAAAAAATATAGACGTTTCAATTCCGCGCGATAAATTGGTAGTTATTACTGGTTTAAGTGGTAGTGGAAAATCGTCGTTGGCATTTGATACAATTTATGCAGAAGGACAACGTAGGTATATTGAAACTTTTTCGGCTTATGCACGACAGTTTTTAGGTGGATTAGAGCGCCCAGATGTTGATAAAATTGAAGGATTAAGTCCTGTGATTTCAATTGAACAGAAAACTACAAGTAAAAGTCCACGAAGTACAGTTGGTACTATTACTGAGGTTTACGATTTTTTACGATTATTATATGCCAGAGTTGCCGATGCATACTCGTATAATACTGGAGAAAAAATGGTTCAATATACCGATGAGCAAATTGCGGATTTAATAAAAAGCGATTATGATGATCAGAAAATATTGGTACTTGCACCTGTTATAAAATCGAGAAAAGGACATTACAGAGATCTTTTCGAAAATATATCGAAACAAGGATTTTTGCGTGTTAGAGTTGATGGAGAAATTATGGAAGTTACTCCAGGTATGAAGGTTAATAGGTATCAAAATCATGATATTGAAATTGTTATTGATAGACTTGTTATTAAAGAAGATATTGATACCCGATTAAGCGAAACCATTAGTACAGCAATGTATCATGGCGAAAATATTATGATGGTTACTGATGTTGATAATAAAAAACCACGTTATTTTTCTCGTAGTTTAATGTGTCCTACAACCGGAATTGCATATCCAAATCCCGAGCCAAATACATTTTCGTTTAACTCTCCGAAAGGAGCTTGTCAAACTTGTAATGGATTAGGAACTACAAAAGAAGTTTCTTTAATTAAAATTATTCCAGACGATTCTTTATCAATAAAACAAGGAGGAATTGCACCTATTGGTGAACAGAAAAAATCGTGGATTTTTACTCAATTAGCCATAATTGGAGAGAAGTATAATTTTACATTATCAACACCTATAAAAGATATTCAGAAAGAAGCCATGAATATTATTTTATACGGAGGAGATGAAAAGTTTTCGGTTGTAAAAGATAATATAGGTATTACAAAACATTATCATATAGACTTTGAAGGAATAACTAATTTTATAAAAAATCAGTACGAAGAAAGTAATTCGTCATCAATAAAAAGATGGGCCGATGAGTTTATGTTAAATTCTGTTTGCCCAACCTGTAAAGGTCATAGACTTCAGAAAGAAGCATTGAATTTTAAAATTGATAATAAAAATATTTCGGAAGTTGCAAAGTTAGATATATCGGATTTAATAACTTTTTTTGATAATATAGATAGTAAGTTTTCTGAAAGACAACGTATTATTGCCACCGAAATAATAAAGGAAATACAAGATAGACTATCGTTTTTAATTGATGTTGGACTTGATTATTTGGCATTAGATAGAAGTAGTAAAACTCTTTCGGGAGGGGAGGCACAGCGTATTAGACTTGCAACTCAAATTGGATCTCAACTTGTTGGAGTGCTGTATATTTTAGATGAGCCAAGTATTGGTTTGCATCAAAGAGATAATGTTAGACTTATTGATTCGTTAAAAAAACTAAGAGATGTAGGTAATTCGGTTATTGTAGTTGAGCACGATAAAGATATGATTGAACAAGCCGATTTTGTACTTGATATAGGGCCTGGAGCTGGACGTTTTGGAGGAGAAATTGTAAGCGAAGGTACACCTGCAGAAATAAAAGCATCGAATACACAAACGGCTAATTACCTAAATGGAACTAAGAAAATTGAAGTTCCGAAAGTAAGAAGAGAAGGAAACGGAAAGGTTTTATCTATAAAAGGAGCAAACGGAAATAATCTTAAAAATGTTTCGGTTGATTTTCCTTTAGGAAAACTTATTGTTGTTTCTGGAGTTTCGGGTTCGGGTAAATCAACTTTAATTAACGAAACTTTATATCCTATTTTAAACCACTACTTTTTTAGAGCGGTAAAAAAACCAATGGAATATAAATCTATTGAAGGTTTAGATAATATTGATAAAGTAATTGCAATAGATCAAAGTGCTATTGGAAGAACTCCACGCTCAAATCCGGCAACATATACAGGTGTTTTATCCGAAATACGTTCGTTATTTGCCAAAGTTCCAGAGGCGTTAATTAGAGGTTATAAGCCAGGACGTTTTTCTTTTAACGTAAAAGGAGGACGTTGTGAAACTTGTCAGGGAGCAGGAATTAGAGTTATTGAAATGAACTTTATGCCCGATGTGCATGTTGAATGCGAAACTTGTAGAGGAAAACGATTTAACAGAGAAACTCTTGAAATTAGATATAAAGGAAAATCAATTTCCGATATACTTGATATGACAATTAATCAGGCTGTTAAATTTTTTGAGCATATACCAAAAATATTCCGCAAACTTAAAACTTTGCAAGATGTTGGTTTGGGATATATTACACTTGGGCAACAGTCAACCACGTTATCGGGTGGAGAAGCACAGCGTATAAAACTGGCTACCGAACTATCGAAAAAAGATACAGGAAACACTTTTTATATTTTAGATGAACCAACTACGGGTTTACATTTCGAAGATATTAGAGTGCTTATGGAGGTTATACAAACACTTGTTGATAAAGGAAATTCGGTAATTGTAATTGAGCATAATTTAGATGTAATTAAACTTGCCGATTATGTTATTGATATTGGCCCTGAAGGTGGAAAAGGTGGAGGAGAAGTTGTTGCCGTAGGTACTCCTGAAGAAGTTGTAGCAAAAGGAAAAGGTTTTACTGCTCCATTTTTAAAAGAGGAATTGTTGTAATAGTTAACTACTCCAATACTCCGTTAAATTATTAATTTAATACTTTAAAAAAAATAAGCAATATATTAAATAGTTGTAGCTTTTTTTACACTTGATTTTTGCTGATATATAATGTTTTATAAAAGAAAGTATCGGACAATTATATTGTATAATTCTATAAAATATAGGCACAAAAAAGTGGTTTACTTATATGTAAACCACTTTTTTTGTGCCTAATATTTAGGGTTTTAGTATAAGATATTTTATAGTTGAGTTATTGGTAGAGTATTTTTTATATATTTAATAAGGATTAAAATTTAGTATTAATTTTAATCCTTAAATTATTTTGTAAAACATCTTTAAAGCATTTGTTTTTAAAGAAATAAAACTACTGTGTATGAATAATGAAGAAGAGAAAATACACTCAAAATTTGAGCAAAAAGATTGGAGTGATATTAAATCGAATGATTCTTGGGCAATTTTTAAAATTATGTCGGAGTTTGTTGATGGGTTTGAAAAGATGGCACGTATAGGGCCTTGTGTAACAATATTTGGGTCGGCACGTACAAAAAAAGATCATCCTGATTATAAATTAGCCGAAGAAATAGGATATACACTTACTCAAAAAGGATTCGGAATTATTACTGGTGGTGGCCCTGGAATAATGGAAGCAGGAAATAAAGGAGCATATTTAGGAGGAGGAACTTCGGTAGGATTAAATATTGAATTGCCTTTTGAACAACATTTTAACGAGTATGTTGATTCGGATAAAAACATTGAATTCGATTACTTTTTTGTTAGAAAGGTAATGTTTATGAAATACTCTCAAGGATTTGTGGTTATGCCAGGTGGTTTTGGTACTATGGATGAATTTTTTGAAGCTATTACTTTAATTCAAACCAAAAAAATAGGAAAATTTCCGATAATATTAGTTGGCTCTAAATTTTGGGGAGGATTAATTGAATGGATAAAATCAACTGTTATGAGTGAGTACAGCAATATTAATTCGGAAGATTTAGATTTAATAAGTGTTGTTGATACTCCGGGAGAGGTGCTGAAGGTAATAGAAGAATTTTATCGTAAGTATAATTTATCTCCAAATTTTTAATACTTATATAACAAGTTGTGCTTAATGCAAAAAAAGCAAATAAAATGACAGAAATAGAATTATTAGTAGATTTTCATAAAAATGCTGAAAGACAAGGTCCAGGTAGTTTTATTGAAACAATGAAGGCATTAAATTTAATAGGAGTGGACAAAAAAGAAGCACTAAAAATAGCAGATATTGGTTGTGGTTCAGGTGCTCATACAATTGCTCTTGCTCAGAATACAAATGGACAAATTACAGCAGTAGATTTATTTTCGGAATTCTTAGAAAAATTTAGGACTAAACAATAGAATAACAACACTTAAAAAATCAATGGAAGATTTACCTTTTGGTAATGAAGAGTTTGATATAATTTGGTCAGAAGGAGCAATTTATAATATGGGGTTTGAAAAGGGGGTAAAAGAGTGGAAGGATTATTTAAAAGCAGGTGGATATTTGGCAGTAAGTGAAATAACTTGGATTACAAATTCAAGACCATATGAAATTGAAGAACACTGGAATAATGAATATCCTGAAATTGACATAGCATCTAATAAAATTAAAATTTTAGAACAAAACGGATTTTCCCCTATTGGTTATTTTGTTTTGCCCGAAAGAAGTTGGATTAATAATTATTATCAGCCAATAGAGGAGCGCATTGATAGTTTCCTGAAAAAGCATAGTAATTCAGAGATTGCAAAAAGCATTGTTGATGGTGAAATAGAGGAGATTAGAAAATACAAAAAGTATAAAGATTTTTTTAGTTATGGATTTTATATTGCTAAGAAAATATAGATATAATTATTCAAAATAATTTGACGAATTATGGAACTGGAAGATTTAGGATACAATGAAGATTTAGAAAATTATAGAAAAGACCAAGGCTTTGATTCATTTGAAGTTGGACGTATTATTTCTGAACATAAAGAAAGATACATTGTGAAAACGGCTGACAAGGAAAGAGAAGGTGAAATACTTGGTAATATGCGTTATTCAGCTAATAACAGGTCTGATTTTCCAGCAGTTGGCGATTGGGTTGCGATTTCTGAATATGATGACGACAAAGTTCTTATTCATTCCGTTTTTCCAAGAAAAACCATTCTTGAACGACAAGCAGTAGGGAAGCAGGGAGAAAAACAAATTATAGCAACTAATATTGATTTTGCTTTTATAGTGCAAGCAGTTGATAGAGATTTCAACATCAATCGAATAGAAAGGTATTTGACTATTTGTAATACATCTAATGTAAAACCAATTATCATTTTAAATAAGATTGACCTTATCGAAGATTCCGAATTAAAAAAGATAATTGAAAATGTTGAAGATAGAATAAAACAAGTTCCTATTATTATAATAAGTAATGAAACTCTAATTGGTATTGATAATTTAAAAGGAAATATACTAAAAGGTAAAACTTATTGCTTATTAGGTTCGTCAGGAGTCGGGAAATCAACGATTCTAAACAATCTTTCGGGAAAAGAGCTAATGAAAACAAATACAATTAGTTCAAGTGCAAATAGAGGGCGACACGTTACAACTCATAGAGAATTATTAGTTCTTGAAAATGGAGGAATATTAATTGATAATCCTGGAATGAGAGAAATTGGGGTTGTAGATTCAGTAGATGGATTAGAAATTACATTTGAAACAATTGTAGAAATATCAAAGGAGTGTAAATTTAACGATTGTTCACATACAACAGAAATAGGTTGTGCTATTTTATCAGCCTTGGAAAGTGGGGAAATAGACAAATCATCATATGAAAATTATTTGAAAATGGGACGAGAAAATGACCATTATGAATCTACGATTGCAGAAAGAAGAAAGAAAGATAAGGATTTTGGAAAAATGGTAAATAAAGCAATTAAAAATAAAAACAGAAACAAGCACTAAGCACAACGTTTTGGCTATAAAGTCGTGTGTGGGACTTAAAAAAAAATATCTTCCGAGTTAGCACATGGCAAAGCCAAAATTGTTTACTTAAATTTCTTTTTCGAAAGTAAATGATTTTGACTTTGCGAACTTCATAAATATGTATAAATTTTCAAGCTTAAGCTAAACCCCACACATGCTTTATGAACCTTTGTTAGGCACTGGCTTTAGCTGTGAGTTTCATATTTTAAATCTCTGAATTTAGTGGTCATTTTTTTTATGAATTTTTCAATATTTCCAATTCCCCAATTCCTTGCAATGTAATACCCCTTGTCTTTAAAAATTAACTCAGGCTCATTATTAACCCGATATTTACTATACTTAGTTTCTGTTTCTGTCATTTCCTCAGCAAGCTTAATTAATAGGAAACTACAAGATTTATCTTTTCTAAGAAAATCAAATACTTCATCATTAATCAACCCGTTTTTCTCAAGAGTTTTTACTGTAGAATAACCAATATCTGATTTTTTAATCTTATCTGCCTCTATTTTATCATTGAATTTTATAGAATAAAGACTCCTATCTTTATTACCTTTTGATAGATTTGACAATGCAGTTGTAGCGTTATCTCTAGTATCTTTTTCTTGTTCAGGATCAGAACTTATTGCATATAATGTTGCAAGTATTAGCTTTTGATTTTTTTTCCAGAATTTGGTTAAAAGATTTCTTTCATCTGTACCTAATGCCATAATAAGTCCTTGTTTATATTCTTCATCATCTTTTTCCATTGTTGGTTGACTTAAAGACTGAAGATATTCTTTTATTATAAATTTTGTTTTTTCTGTAATGTTTCTGTTTAATGCTGGTTCAAGAATAAAATCAACAATTGATTGATAATTTATTTGAATATAATCATTACAGCTACATTCAGGTTCTTCTAATTCCATCAACTCTAAGCTAGAAATAGGGGTAAGAAACACATAAAGATTTATATCATTTATCTCTTTTATGCTTTCGTAGTAATCGTAATATTTTGTTGTTTGATCACTATGCTCCTTTGTTCCAACTTTATTTTCAATTATTAACTTTATCTTCTTTGTGAATTCAAGATATTTAATAGTAAATTCAACATAAATATCTAATCTACCTACTCCCTTTATGCTTCTCTCAGTTTCAACATATATACTTTCTAATTCGTAGTCTGATACGATTATTGAGTCATATAGCTCTTTGTACCGGACTAATTGTTTTTCTTTACTATAGATGACAATAAGTTCAAGAAGTTTCTTTACAGAGTAGTCTTGTAACAAGTGACTTTCCTTGTTGTTTAAAATCCAAGCAATAAAACTACTATGGGCTAACTCTTTTCTACTACACCCAATTATTTCGGGTAAAGACTTTGTATGGTAATAGTTCTCAAGTTTTCTTATGTTTTCATCATTATTGAAGAGTCTTATTTCTCGACGGAGTTCTTCAATACTTATTTCGTCAAATTCACTCATGTGTTTTTCATTTGCTTGTGCACAACAAAGGCTATACATAATTTGGGAAATGTACTAATATTGAAGACTGTAGCATTAATCAAAATTAGTGATAAATTGAAAATTAATCATTTCAAAATCCCAAACTACACATAGCCAAACCGATATTTTAAAAAAAGATGAGGTTTTATATTGATGTTTCATGTGTTGGAACATCAATATAAAACCTCATTACTTTTTTAGTTTTTACTAAAATCTTCGGTAATTGAATTACTAATAATCCATGCACCAGTCCAAGCATTTTGAAAATTAAAACCACCTGTTACAGCATCAATATCTAAAACTTCTCCGGCTAAAAATAAGTTATCATGAACCTTACTTTCAAATCGTTTAAAATTTATTTCTTTTAAAGCAACACCACCAGCGGTTACAAATTCTTCTTTATGCTTGTATCGTCCATTAACATTATAAACTCCTTTGCATAATTCTGTAGCCAATTTATTAAACTGTTTTTTTGTAACATCAGCCCAATTTTTAGAGTTTTCAATTTCAGCAATCTCAACTAATTTAACCCATAACCTGTTTGGTATTTCAAACGGATTATTCTTGAATACAGTTTTTTTAGGACTAACATCTCTTAGTTCTTTTAACTTATCAAGCATGGTTTCGTAATCGTACTCTGGTACATAATTTACTTCAACTTTAAACTGATACGATTTATTGTACATTTCTCTGGCACCAAAAGCCGAAAGTTTTAAAACAGAAGGACCACTCATACCCCAATGGGTAATTAATAAAGGACCATTTTGTTCGTCAATTTTAGAGCCTACCATGTTTACAGTGGCATTTTCAACAACCAAACCCATTAATCCATTAATCCTTTCGTCGGATATTTTAAACGTAAACAGAGAAGGAACAGGCTCAACAATTGTGTGACCAATATTATTAAGTAAGTCCCAAACTTTTTTGTTACTACCGGTTGTAATAACTAATTTTTTGGTGCTTATTTTTTTATTTTCGTTCGATACACTCCAAGTATTTTCATTTGGCTCAATTTTTAAAACATCAAAATTGTTTAAAATATCAATGCCATATGTTTTAGCCTTTTGAGTAAATAAATCTATTATAGTTTGAGAATCGTCGGATTTAGGAAAGAAACTTCCATCATCGGTATTGTAAAATTCAATATTATTATCCTCAAACCACTGTAAAGTATCGCCACAGGCAAAAACATTAAAAGGTCCTAAAAGTTCTTTTTTACCACGAGGATAAAAATTAACTAACTCTTGTGGAATGTAACAAGCATGTGTAAAATTACAACGTCCACCACCCGAAATTTTAACTTTAGCCAAAACTTGACTTGATTTTTCGAGGATGCAAATTTTTAATTTAGGATTTTTTTCGGCTAAATTAATTGCAGTAAAAAATCCGCCGGCACCACCTCCAACAACAATAACATCGTATAACATAACTATTAGTTTACAGTAAAAGTTTCTAAATCTTGTTCAATATTTCCTTCTTTATCGCTGAAGAATAATGTAAAATTATATTGTCCACTAACTTCGGTAAGAGGAATTTCTATTTCTTCATTAATTGTAGCATCTTTACTACCATCGTAGTTTTTTTCGAATTTGTAAATTTCTACTCCTGTTTCTTCACTTGTTATATTACAGTCGAATTTAGAAATTCCACGTTCGGCACGTAGGTTTATTTTTAAATAAAAAGGTCTTCCTCTATCTATTTCGAAGGTAGAAAAATCAGGTTCAATAATATTATATTGAGGCAATCCGGTAGTAGTTACGGTAAAATCAATTTCTTTGTAATCGGTATAGTTACCCGAGTTATCGGTTAAATAAACCATACAATGATAAGTTCCTGATTTAGCACTTTCAATAATTTTTTCTGAAAAATTAACTTCATGACTAGTACCTTTAGCATTTCCGCTTTTAGATACAAACCATCCTGATTTGTCAATATTAATATTAGATAAACTATTATGATTATGATTGTCTCCAGCATAATGCATATTAATATTGTACGATCCTAATTCAATATTATCGGTAAATTGGGCTTTAAAGTTTATGTTGTCTCCTGTATTTAAAGCCAAGTTGGATGTTTTATTATTGATTTTTACATCAACAATTTTAGGTGGTTCATTATCGGTTTTTACATCTTTTGTGCAAGAATATAATGTAGTAGAAAATATTAAAATAGATAAAATCTTATTCATGATTAGTTATGTTAATTATAACTACAAAATTAATAAGAAATTCAATTAAAGTTATGTTGAATTACAATTTATTAGAAAATAAAAAAATGCAGACCTATAAGCCGGGTTCTGTCACCTTCTAAAAAGAAGATGCCTTATCATTTATCTAGAATTTTGATCGCTCAAAATCTCAATCTACCTACCCCTTGAGAAAAGCGAGCAGCTTTTTTCTAAGTAAACTTAGACTCTCAATATACATGGTATTTCACCTCATAAGGTTTACACGGCTACTACAGTTACCTGTAATACCGGTGAGCTCTTACCTCACCTTTTCACCCTTACCACACCTAAGCGTGGCGGTTATTCTCTGCTGCACTGGCTGTATCAGTTAATAAATTAACTAACCCTTCCCGTTAGGAAGTATAATACTCTACGGTGCCCGGACTTTCCTCGTGGTATAAAACCCCGCGATAAGGTGGTCTGCATAATATTTTCATAGATTTCAGTTTACATATTTTAAATAATTAAAAGCTAAAATCAAAATTATAAGAACTTCTTTTGATGCAGTTGCATCTTTAATTTTTTATACGATAATTGACGTTGTCAAATCGAGTGCAAATATAGGTATTAATATCGAAACTAAATATAGCTAAATTATATGTTGTAATTTTTTAAATTTAACTACTGCCAATTATAAACTTTATTACTTAATTGTACTGTATTAAAATCAATAATGCCTAAAATGTATATTATGTATATAATATCAACAATCAGTTAAGTTATAAATTTAACACTCTAAAAATAAGCATTATAATATAGTACGTTTTTTTATAAAAGATAAAGGCTTAAATAATTAGTAATAATGATTTAAGCCTTTTGTAATTATATATGGTATTATCCTTTATAAAAAGGTAATTTAACTACTTTAGCAGGTATTATGTTTTTTCTGATTTGAATAAAAATTTCAGAATCGGCTTTTGAAAGTTCTTTAGGAACATACCCCATACCAATTGATTTGTTTAGTGATGGTGACATTGTACCCGAAGTAACATTACCAATTTTAACACCTTCTTTGTTTACTATATCGTAACCATGTCGTGCAACACGTTTTCCTTCTAATTCAAAAGCAACAAGTTTTTTGGTAACGCCTTCTTCTTTTTGCTTAGCTAAATAATCGGAGTTATTAAATTTATTATTAAATTTTGTAATCCATCCAAGTCCTGCTTCAAGTGGAGAAGTGGTATCATCAATATCATTTCCGTATAAACAATATCCCATTTCTAAACGCAAAGTATCTCTAGAGGCAAGTCCACAAGGCATTATGTTGAATTCTTTTCCAGCATCGAAAATTTTATTCCAAATAATTTCGGCATTTTCGTTTCTGAAATATATTTCGAAACCACCAGCACCTGTATATCCAGTAGCCGATATTGTTACATCATGAATTCCAGCAAAAGTACCAACTTCGAAAGTGTAAAATTTAAGTTCCGATAAATTTACGCTTGTAAGTGTTTGAAGAGCTTCGACAGCTTTAGGTCCTTGCACAGCTAATAACGAATATTGATTGGAAAGGTTATGTAATCCAGCCTTGAATTGTTCGTTTTTATTAGTAATCCACTCCCAATCTTTATCAATATTTGCACCATTTACAACAAGCATATACATTTCTGTACTGATTTTGTAAACAAGTAAATCGTCAACTATTCCTCCATCATTGTTTGGTAAACAAGAATACTGAATTTTACCATCCTCTAATTTCGATACGTCATTTGATGTAATGTATTCAACTAAATTATAGGCATTAGGTCCACTAATAATGAATTCTCCCATGTGCGAAACATCAAATACGCCCATGTTTTCTCTTACGTTTTTGTGTTCTTCAATTAAACCCGAATATTGAATCGGCATATTGAATCCTGCAAAATCAATCATTTTTGCACCTAAATTCTCATGAATTTCTTTAAAAGCTGTATTCTTCATAACTATAATTTTACCTTCTTTAATGCTATTTGTAATAAATTATAAGTGGTAGCTGATGTTTTTTTTAAAACGGCAAAAGTAGTACAAATAATACATATTTAAGTTTATTTAACTACATGTTTTGATAAGCCATTTAAATTTATGTTAAACATGTAAATGTAGTTACTAACTTGGGTATTTTTACTATTTTATATCAGAATATTTCAAGTTTTAATCGAGTAATGATGTAGAATGCAGTTGGTTATGTAAGAATTTTAAGGTTTTTGAATATTTTTATTATAGTCTACTAAAAGCCAAAATTATGATTCGATTATTTTTATTGTTATTATTTACTTCAAGTTCTATAATAGGTCAGGAAATTATAGTTGATTGGGAATTTAATAACCAAAATATTTCTTTAGGAAGTAAAGGTCAATTTTATTCTGAAGGTAAACTTTATGCCAAAGTTGCAAGTAATGCTGTAAAAGGAGTAGCCGAAATAGTAAATGTGGAATATTTAATACTTGATACATTAAGTTATTCTGATACAATAAAAATTCAACATATTCCGGATTTTAAATTTCATTGGGGGCAAAGTCGTAAGCAACATATACTTAATGTAAATTTTAATCCATTAGTTATGCGTAATGGAAAAAAACAGCTTGTAAAATCTTTTACGGTAGTTGTTAAAGATGAAGAAGATAGTGGCTCTTTATCAAAAAAAACTGGATCGGGTTTTGCAACAAATAGTGTTTTGGCAACTGGCAAATGGGTAAAGTTGGCAATAAGTAAATCGGGGGTATTTAAAATAGATTATAATTTAATGAGCTCAATTGCTCCATTATTAGGCACTACAGTTGATGATTTAAATCCTAAAAATATTGCTGTATTTGGGCAAGTAGGAGGGATGTTGCCAGAAAAAAATTCGAAATATATTCAAGATGATTTAAGGGAGATACCAATTAGGGTTGATGGAGAAGATGATTTAAAGTTTAATACATCAGATAAAGTTCTTTTTTATGCCGAAGGTGCAGGTAAATTTACTTACGATATTGAGAAAACAGAATATTCTCATATTAATAATATCTATACCGATGACACTTATGTTTTTGTAACATTAAAAAATAATGGAGGAAAAAGAATTGTTACTTCTATACCCGAAACTGGAGCTGTAAAATATACAATAAATACTTATGATGATGTTAGAGTACATGAGGTTGATAAAATAAATGTTATGAAATCGGGGCAAACATGGTATGGCGAAAACTTTGAAACTGAAGGTAATTTAAATACTTCGTTTGTTTTTAATAACCGAATAACGAGTAAGCCAATATCAGTAAAAAGCCGAATAGCATATAAAGATGATAAAGGAAAAAAACTAGGTATTAAGATTAACGAAAGCACAATTTATACTTATGAAATACAAAAAAAGGTATCATACAATTATAAAACCCAAACTAATAAAAGTAACTATACAGGAACTGCAAAAACATTAAACCTTAAGTTGACTTTTAATGGAGAGAGTGGTGATTTAGGATATTTAGATTTTTTGCTTTTATCAGCAAAAAGTAATTTAAATGCTACTGGAAATCAGTTTATATTTAGAAGTAGTGTATATGTAAATAAAAACGAAATAAAAGAATATAAAATAAGTAATCAACAAAATGTTGCAGATGTATGGAGTGTTGTAAATCCACTTAAACCTGTTGTTATGCCATTAAAACGAAATGGAGATTTTGCAACATTTAAAAAGAAACATATTGGAATTGAAGAATTTGTAATGTTGTCGGGTAACGATTATTATGTTCCTTTATTAATAGGAGGGGTTGCTAATCAGAATTTACACTCATTACAACCTGTTGAATACTTAATTATTACTTCGAAAGAATTTATGCTTAATGCTGAAAAGTTGGCAAATTTTCATAGAAAAAAGATGACAGTTACTGTTGTTGATGTTAAAGATATTTATAATGAGTTTAGTGCAGGAAGGCAAGATTTGGTTGCAATACGCCAATTTGTAAGAATGATTTATCATAAAGGAGATTGTTCTGATCCATTAAAGTATTTGCTAATGTTTGGAGATGCATCTTATGATTTTAAAAACAGAGTAGATAATAATACAAATTATGTACCGTCATATCAAAGTTATTCGGCTGAGTTAACCAAAGGAAGTACAAAAGTTACAGACGATTTTTTTGCATTAATGGACAATGATGAAGGAGATAATGTTATTGGTTCGGATATGATTGATATTGCTGTAGGAAGAATACCGATTAGGAAAACAACTGATGCTGATAATGTTGTTAATAAAATTATAGCATACAATACAAAGGCTACGTATGGTAATTGGAAAAATAAAATTCAGTTTGTGGTTGATGATGCTACTCATGATTGGGAAATTGATATGTTTAAATATGTTGAAAGATTATCGACTAAAATGGATAATAGGGTAGGTGTTTACAATCATCAAAAAATATATTTAGATAATTATAAAATACAAACTGTTGCCGGTATAAAAGCTTATCCTCAAGCTCATGCAGAGTTAATGAATAATTTACAAGGTGGAAATTTAGTAACAAGTTTTACAGGGCATGGTAGTAGATATGTTTGGACTGCTAATAAATTATTCTATTCGTTAAGAAATGTTCCGGAATTAAAAAATATAAATAAATTACCCATGTTTATTACTATTACGTGCGAGTTTTCTCGTTTTGATAGACCAGATGTTGCTTATTGTGGAGGAGAGCAGTTAATAAGTTCGAATAAAGGTGGGGCTATTGGTTTAATTTCTACTACAAGAGAAATTGGTGCAAGTACAGGAATGAAAATTAATAGTAAAGTTTTTGATTATTTATTTCCGCTTGAAAATAAAAACAGAATACCTATTGGAGAGGTTTTAAGATTAACTAAAAACGATTTATATAGCATACCTAGTAGAAGAACAATTTTTTTAATTGGCGATCCGGCGTTAATGTTGGCTTATCCTGATGATGAAATAATTTTAACAAGTGTTAACAATGGTTTGGCAAAAACCGATACTATTAAGGCTTTAATGGATGTTAATATTAAAGGAGAAATTAGAAAACTAGGATCTTTAGTAAATGAATTTAACGGAGAATTAGATGTTGTTATTTATGATGATAAAGAAAATAAAGAGTCGTTAGATAATAATAATTTGGGTAGTAAATTACCATACTGGGAGCAAGAAAAAATTATATATCAAGGTAAAGCAAGTGTAGTTAATGGTAAGTTCGATTTTAATTTTACAGCTCCAGAAGGTATTAGTTATAAAGTTGGAGATGGTAAAATATCAATGTATGCAAGTTCTGAATTATCAGATGCGTCGGGTTTTAATATAAATTTAAAAGTTGGAGATGTTGTTGCTAAATATGATTTAGATAAAAAAGGTCCTGAGGTTATGGTTTATGTTGATGATAAATTGTTGCCCAACGGAGGTTTGGTAAAATCAAGTTCGATGTTGAAGATTAATTTTGCCGATGAATCGGGAATTAATACAATGAGTATTAAATCGGAACAAGAATTAAATGTTTCAGTAAAAAAAGAAGGAGACGAAAATAAAACTGTATTGAATACTAATTACGAAGCTGAAATTAATGATTCTAAAAAAGGAACAGCAGTTTATGAGTTTTTAGATTTAAATTCAGGAAAATACCAACTTGAGGTTTCTGTTTCGGATGTTTATAATAATATATCTACCAAAAAAATAAAATTCGAAGTTGATGATAATGCTAAACAAGTTGTAGATGAGGTGAGTAATTATCCTAATCCTTTTACTAATAGCACTATGTTTAAGTTTAGTAATGGTACAATTAACAATATTAATTTAGTTGAAATTAATATATATACCATTTCGGGCAGGTTAGTAAAAACTATAATTGAAGAAGGAGACTTTAATGAAAATGAAATAAAGTGGAATGGTGAAACTGATAATGGTACTAAACTTGATGCTGGAACTTATTTTTATAAAATTTCAGTAAAAAATATAGATGGTAATATTTTTGAAAGTGGTGTTGGTAAATTGATGATTTTAAATTGAATATTCAGCTAATAATAGCTTGATTTTTATTTGTATAAGTTGCATAATTATATGAGATATAAAATAAGGAATAATATCTATATTTGGGCATTGATTTATATAAATAAAAATTTAAATATGATAAGATTTGCCTTTATTTTCATGGTCATTGTGTTATCAAATTCATCTCAGGCACAAGAAATTAAAATTAATTGGAATATACAGGATTCTAATATTAGCTTAAATGCTGAAAATCAGTATTATGCTAATGGTAGGTTGAATGCTGAAATTTCTCGTAGTTATAATAGTGGTACTCCTGAAATTATTAGTGTTAACTATATTAATATTGATACTTTAGTTTTTACTGATAGTATTAAGGCATCATCTGATTTAGATTTCGAATTTAATTGGGGTAAAAGCAGAGATGAGTATATTTTAGATGTTAATTTTAATCCTTTAATAATTAGTGGTGAACAAAAAAAGTTGGTTTCTTCTTTTGCTGTTTTGATAGATGATAAAGTTGTTACTAAAAATGTTTTATCGAAAAAAACTGAATTTAATTTTGCCGAAAATAGTGTGCTTTCTGATGGTAATTGGGTAAAATTAGCAATTAACAAAACAGGTGTTTTTCAGATTGATTATAAATTAATGAAGGAAATAGCATCGGCTTTAGGTAAGGATATAGATGATGTAAATCCTGAAAATATTTCAATTTATGGTCAGAAAGGTGGAATGTTGCCTGAGGTAAATGAGGATTATAAATCGGACGATTTAGTAGAATTAGCTATTAGGATTGAAGGAGAAGGAGATTTAAAATTTAATAAAAACGATAGAGTTGTTTTTTATGCCGAAGGTGCCGATGAAATTGGGTTTGATAATGGTTTGTTTTATCATAGAAAAAATATATACACCGATGAAACGTATGTTTTTATAACAATAAAAAATAATAAAGGAGCTAGGGTTGAAAAACAAAAACTAATTAATGTTGCTCCCGATTATAAAACATCAACATATAATGATGTTAGGTTTCATGAATTAGAAAACACTAATGTTTTGCATTCGGGACAAAATTGGGTTGGAGAAGATTTTGATGTTGAAAAAGATGTTTCAATAAAGTTTAATTTTTTAAACAGAATTGTAGATAAACCTGTATCTGTAAAAAGTGGAATTGTTTATGCAAAAGGAGCAACTAAAAAACTTAATTTAAAGGTTAATAACACTTTATTATATACCTATAATTTGTTGAGTAAAAAACCTGGGGGTTTTGATGATGAAAAAAACTCGAGCATTTATGTTGGCTCAGAAAAAGATTTGGATGTAAGTTTTAATTATACGTCGGAAACGGGAGAGAAATTGTATTTAGATTATTTGTTTGTGGAAGCCGAATGTAATTTAAATGCTACAGGAAATCAGCTAAATTTTAGAAGTAAAAATTATAATAACAAATCAGGAATTAAAGAATATTCAATTAGTAATAAAGCAAACTTAAAAGAGGTTTGGGATGTTACAAATCCATTAAAAGTAATTTCCGAAAATATTATAATTGACGGTGATTTAGCAAAATTTAAAGCCGAAGATGTTGATGATAGTGTTGCAGAATATGTAATGTTATCGGGAAAGGAATATTATACACCAACTTTGGTAGGGAAGGTGAAAAGTCAGAATTTACATTTAGATAAAGCTGTTGATTATATAATAGTTTCGCATGGAGATTTTATGGCATCAGCAAAAAATCTAGCCGATTTTCATAGAGGAAAAGGTTTGATGGTGAAGGTTGTTGAAGTTGACGATATTTATAATGAATTTAGTGCAGGACGACAAGATTTGGTTGCAATACGCCAATATGTTAGAATGATTTACAAAAAGAGTATTGGAAGTACTAATGAACTAAAATATTTATTAATGTTTGGCGATGCGTCGTACGATTTTAAAAATAGGTTAGAGCATAATACTAATATTGTTCCATCGTATCATTTTAAGGAAAGTATTATTGAATTAAAAAGTATTGTTACTGATGATTTTTTTACAGTAATGGATTTAAAAGAAGGAGGAAATATATCGGGCAGAAGTAATGTTATGGATATTGCTGTTGGTAGAATTCCAGTTCATAAAATTGAAGATGCCGAAAATGTTGTTGCTAAAATTGTAGGCTATAATACTGTAGAAACTTTTGGTGCTTGGCGTAATAATATTCAGTTTGTAGTTGATGATGCTACTAACTATAATAATAGTTTTGAAGTTGAATTATTTAAAGGAGTTGAACGATTAGCGGTAAGTTTAGGTAATGATTTTGGAATATATAATCAGCAAAAAGTTTATTTAGATACTTACAAACCCATTATTAATGCTGGTTTAATTACTTATCCTAAAGCTCACGAAGATTTAATGCAAAATTTGCAGAAAGGAAATTTGGTTACAAATTATTCTGGTCATGGTAGTGAATTTACTTGGACAGGAAATGGTTTGTTTAATGGAGTTAACGATGTTGAAAAACTTACAAATAATAAGAATTTACCATTATTTGTAACAATTACGTGTAGTTTTTCTAAATACGATAATCCTGAAATAGAATATTCGGGAGGAGAAAAAATATTGAATTATGCTAATGGTGGAGGTATTGGATTAATATCTACAACACGAGAAATTCAGGCTAATGCGGGTAGTGCACTCCATGAGTTGATGTTTAAATACTTGTTTTCGAAAGAGAGAAAATATACAATAGGAGAGGTGTTGCGTTATGCAAAAAATAATCTTTTAGGCGAAAATACTAGAAGTACAGTTTCGTTATTGGGCGATCCGGCTTTAATGTTGGCGTATCCTGATGAAGAAGTTGTAATGACTAAGGTTAACGAAAAAGAAGTTGATGGTTCGGAAGTTATAGAATCGTTAATGCATGTAAGTATTGAAGGTGAGGTTCGTAAATCGGGGGTAATAAATAGTAGTTTTAATGGAGAAGTTAATACTGTGCTTTTTGATAAAGTAGATTACAGAACATCGTTAAATAATAATAATTTGCCTTTTGCACCAGTAGATTATAGAGTTCAGGATAATGTTATTTATAAAGGAATATCGAGTGTGAAGGCGGGTAAGTTTACTGCCGAATTTATTGTTCCAAAAGATATTAATTACTCTGTTGGAAATGGTAAGATTTCGTTTTATGCAAAATCTAATTTAACCGATGCAACAGGTTTTAATTCTGAAATAAAAGTAGGAGGTGTATTTGATCAATCAATAACCGACGAAACGGGTCCGGATATTGAAGTGTTTATTAATGATAAACTGTTTGCAGATGGAGGTGTTACAAATTCAAGCCCTGTTTTGCTGATGAATTTAATGGATGTTTCGGGTATAAATACTGTTGGAAATGGCATTGGGCACGATTTTAGTGTTACAGTACGTAAAGATGGAGAAGTTGAGAAAATAAAGTTAAATGCAAATTACCAATCTCAAATTGATGATTTTACAAAAGGTAAAGCTAAATATGAGTTTTTGGGTTTAGAGCAAGGTACTTATGAACTTGAAATTTCGGCATGGGATGTTTATAATAATTCATCGTATAAAAAAATAAGTTTTATTGTTCAGGACGATGAAAAATTAGTACTTGGTAAAGTGTTTAATTTTCCAAATCCGTTTAAAAACGAAACAACATTTAGATTTACACATAATAAACCAAACGATATACTTTCGTCGGATATTGAAATTTATACAACAACTGGGCAGTTAGTTAAAACTGTTACACATAATGGAATCTATAATGGTTTTGTGGCTCAGGATGTTAAATGGGATGGTACATCGTATAGTGGAAATAAGTTAAAACCAGGAGTTTATTATTATAGAATTATTGTAAAAACAATTGATGGTAAAATTTCGAATAGCGATGTAGGAAAATTAATTATATCGTTATAGTAAGTTAGTGTTATTAAGTTTTTTTAATTCAGTAACTGTAAGGTTTTTATGTTGATAATCAGTATTGTAGTAAGTTAGTAGTGTGATATTTGTAGTTAAGTAGTGTTTAAAGTATCTATAATGTATAAAATAAGAAATATTATCTATATTTGAACACTGACCAAAAAAACTCAAAATATGATAAGATTTGTCATAATATTCTTTGCCATTGTGCTATCAAATTTTTCTCAGGCACAGGAGGTTAAAATTAATTGGAAAATATTGGATACTAATATTGGTTTAAATATTGGAAGTCAATATTATGCCGATGGTAAACTTAATACCGTAATTTCTCGTAGCTCTTATAGTGGTACTCCTCAAATAATAAATGTTAATTATATAAATATTGATACATTAGTTTTTACTGATGAGGTTAAGGCTTCGTTAAGTTCTGATTTTAAATTTAATTGGGGTAAAAGTAGAGATGAGTATATTTTAGATGTTAATTTTAATCCTTTAATAATTAGTGGCGGACAAAAAAAGTTGGTTTCTTCTTTTACTGTTTTGGTAGATGATAAAGTTATTACTGAAAGTGTTTTGTTGAAAAAGACTAATGTTGGTTTTGCTGTAAATAGTGTGCTTTCTGCAGGCGATTGGGTTAAATTATCGATTAATAAAACAGGTGTATTTCAGATTGATTATAATTTAATGCAAGAAATTACATCTGCAATGGGTAGAAATTTAGAGGATATAAATCCTGAAAATATTTCTATTTACGGTAATAATGGAGGAATGTTGAATGAGGTAAATTCCGAATATATATCAGACGATTTAGTTGAGTTGGCAATACAAGTTGAAGGAGAAGAAGACTTAAAGTTTGATGCAAATGATAGAATTGTTTTTTATGCCGAAGGTGCTGATGAAATAAAATTTAAAAGAAGTTTATACATTCATAAAAAAAATATTTATACTGATAAAACTTATGTTTTTGTAACTATAAATGATAAAAAAGGAAATAGAGTAAAAAAACTAAAATCAGTTAATGAAAAAGCTGATTATAAAATATCAACTTACGAAGATGTTCAGTTTCATGATTTAGAAAATATTAACATTCTGCATTCTGGACAAAATTGGGTTGGAGAGGATTTTGATGTTGAAAAAAATGTTTCAGTAAAGTTTAATTTTCCAAACAGAATATTGGATAAGCCTGTGTTGGTTAAAAGTAAAATTATTTATGCTAACGGAGGTGTAAAAGAACTTGGTTTAAGCGTTAATAAAACTTTATTATATACATATAAAATACCCGATAAGTATCCCGGATATTATGGGCGTAAAACAAATTCGAGTAATTATAATGGTGCAGGTTCAGAACTGAATGTTACGTTTAATTATTCGGCACCATCTGGAGAGAAATTGTATTTAGATTATTTATTATTAATAGCCGAGAGTAAATTAAAAGCTACAGGAAATCAATTATCGTTCAGAAATAGCATGTTTAATAATGCTTTAGGTGTTAAAGAATATTCTATCAGCAACGAAAGTAAATTAAAAGAGGTTTGGAATGTTACTAATGCATTAAATCCTACTTCGGTAAATATTACAAGAGAAGGAGATGTTGCCAAATTTAAAATGGCTCATGATAAAATTGCTGAATTTGTAATCCTATCGGGAAACGAATATTATAAACCTGAATTGATAGGTAAGGTTGCAAATCAAAATCTGCATTTTGATAAAGCTGTTAATTATATAATAGTTTCGGATGGAGATTTTATGGCACCTGCAAAAAATCTAGCTAATTATCATGAAGGAAAAGGTTTAAAAGTTAAGGTTGTTGATGTTGATGATATTTATAACGAATTTAGTGCAGGACGACAAGATTTGGTTGCAATACGTCAATATGTTAGAATGATTTACGAAAAAAGTATTGGAACTAAATCGGAACTTAAATATTTATTAATGTTTGGCGATGCATCGTATGATTTTAAAGATAGAGTTGAGGATAATACAAACATAGTTCCATCGTATCAGGTAGTAGAAAGTTTTTCGGAAACAAATAGTTTTGTTACCGACGATTTTTTCGGAGTAATGGATGCTTCGGAAGGAGGAAATATTACAAGTAGAAGTAATGTTGTAGATATTGCTATTGGTAGAATTCCGGTACATGAAATTGAAGATGCAGAAAATGCGGTAGCCAAAATTATAGGCTATAATACTGTTGAAACTTATGGTGCTTGGCGTAATAATGTTCAGTTTGTGGTTGATGATGCTACTGCCGAAGATGGTTGGGAGGTTGAGTTATTTAGAGATGTAGAAGGTTTGTCGGCAAATTTAAAAAGTACTTTAGGAACTTATAATCATCAAAAGATTTATTTAGATACTTACAAACCAATTGTTAATGCTGGTTTAGTTAGTTATCCAAAGGCTCATGTTGATTTAATGCAGAATTTGCAAGGAGGAAATTTGGTTACAAATTATTCGGGTCATGGAAATGAGTTTGAATGGACTGGAAATGGCTTGTTTGATGGAATTAATGATGTTGAAAATTTAACTAATAACAATAATTTACCTTTATTTATTACTATTACTTGTGAGTTTTCGAGATACGATAATCCAGATATTAAGTATTCGGGTGGAGATAAATTATTGAGTTATGCATATGGTGGTGGAATTGGTTTAATTTCTACAACACGTAAAATAGGACCAACAGCTGGTGGTGCACTTCATAAATCGGTGTTGGAGCATTTGTTTACTTCTGAAGAAAAAAAGACAATTGGAGAGGCTTTGCGTCTTGCAAAAAATGCTCAATTAGCATATTCAAGCAGAAGAACTATTTCGTATTTAGGCGATCCGGCGTTAATGCTTGCATATCCTAAAGATGAGGTTGTGCTTACTAAGGTTAATGAAAAAGAAATTGGATCTGAAACTGATACTATAAAATCGTTGATGCATGTTAGTATTGAAGGTGAAATACGTAAACAGGGAGTAATAAATAGTGGTTTTAACGGAGAAGTTAGTACGGTACTTTTTGATAAAGTAGATTACCGAAAATCGTTAAATAATAATAATGTAAAATATGAAAATCCTATTGTAGATTATTGGATTCAGGATAATGTTGTTTACAAAGGACGATCGAGTGTTAAAGCAGGTAAATTTACTGCTGATTTTATTATTCCGAAAGATATTAATTATTCTGTTGGAAATGGTAAAATTTCGTTTTATGCAAAATCTAATTTAACCGATGCAACAGGTTTTAATTCTGAAATTAAAGTAGGAGGTGTTTCGGATGAATTAATTTCGGACGAAATAGGTCCGGAAATTGATGTGTATATTAACAATAAGTTGTTTGCCGATGGAGGAATGACGAATTCAACTCCAATTTTGGTTGTTGATTTAACTGATGCTTCGGGTATTAATACTGTTGGAAATGGTATAGGACACGATTTAAGTGTTACTGTACGTAAGGATGGAGAGTCTGAAAAAATTAAATTAAATGCTAATTATCAATCTCAGCTTGATGATTTTACAAAAGGTAAAGCAAAATATGAGTTTTTAGGATTAGAACAAGGCTTGTATGAACTTGAAATTTCGGCTTGGGATGTTTATAATAACTCATCGTATAAAAAAATAAGTTTTGTAGTTCAGGATGATAATAAATTAATAGTTAGTGAAATAGTTAATTTTCCAAATCCGTTTAAAGATTACACCACATTTAGTTTTACTCATAATAAGACTGATGATATATTATCAATTAGTATTGAAATATATTCAACATCAGCACAATTAGTTAAAACCATAATGCACAATAAAATTTATGATGGTTTTGTGGCTCAGGATATTAAATGGGACGGTATATCTGATACAGGAAGCAAGCTTAATCCGGGTATTTATTATTATAGAATAATTGTAAAAACTATTGAAGGCAAAGTTTCTAATAGCGATGTAGGAAAGTTGATTATGTCGTTATAAAAAAAAATATTTTACTTACGTGCAATTTTATTATTAATTATATACCATACAATTTATGATTGTTACTTTAGCAATGTTCCGTTAAATTATTAATTACCAGTTTGTAATTATCAATTTAACACTTTAAAATAAGTAATATAAAACATTAAATAGTTTTGTTTTTTATGCTTAATTGTTTTGTTAAACAATGTATTACCTAAAAATAACGGACTATTATATTTTACCTCTTACTAATTACTAAATTACTAAAACAATCTGCTTTATTGCAGATAAAAAAATAACTAAACACCAAAATAATTTAATATGAATAGATTAACTGAAATAAAACTATTTTTTATAACATCAATATTAATACTTGGGGGTAGTGTAACTTCTTTTGCTCAAATTAAAAACCCAATTACAACATCTGCACCGTTTTTATTAATTGCACCTGATGCACATTCGGGAGCAATGGGAGATGTTGGAGCTGCAACCGGACCGGATGTTTATTCTCAGCATTGGAATGCATCGAAATATGCTTTTGCCGAAAGTAATTCGGGTATTGGAATATCGTATACTCCTTGGTTGAGCGATTTGGTTGACGAGATTTTTATTGGTTACGTTACGGGTTATTACAAGGTTAACGATAGAAGTGCAATTGGTGGAAGTTTAAGATATTTTGGTCTTGGAGAAATTCAATTAACTGATATTAATGGAAATCCACAAGGGTCGGTAAATCCAAATGAAATTGCCTTTGATGTTTCTTATGCATTGAAATTAGATAAACATTTTTCAATGGCAGTAGCTTTGCGTTATATTCAAAGTAATATTGCAACTGCCGGAAGTTATAATGGTGCCGAAGATGTTGGTGCAGGAAAATCGGTAGGAGTAGATGTTTCGGCTTATTATGTTACTGAAATACATAAGTATAAAAGTTTTGATGGACAGTTTACTTTTGGAGGAACAGTGTCGAATATAGGACCAAAAATGTCGTACAATAAAAATGCAACTAGCGATCAGAAATATTTCCTGCCAACTAACTTACGTTTAGGTACGGGGTATAATTTTAAATTTGATAGTTATAATGAGTTAAATGTAACTGTTGATTTTAATAAATTATTAGTTCCAACTCCTCCAGTAATGGGTAAAGATGATAATGGAGATTATGTTATTGTTGAAGGAAAAGATGATGATGTGTCGTTTATTAATGGAATGTTCCAATCGTTTTCAGATTCTCCAGGAGGATTTAGTGAAGAAATGGAAGAAGTATCTGTGGCATTTGGTGCAGAGTATTTATACGATGATACCTTTGCGTTAAGAGCGGGTTATTTTCATGAAGATGAAAATAAAGGAGCTCGTCAGTACGCAACTTTAGGTTTTGGATTTATGTATAACTCTATTGGATTAGATTTTTCATACCTAGTATCAACAAGTAATGTTAGAAGTCCGTTAGAAAATACACTACGTTTTTCTTTAACAATTGATCTTGGTGGAGATTATGATTTGATAGGTGATTACGACGATGAAGAGTAATAAGTTATTTACTTGAAAGGGTAGTTTAAAAATATATAAAAAGAATCAATTAATTTTGGTTCTTTTTTTTTGGAGTAAAGTGAGTGCTGAACCTTAAATTAGTTTGGTTCTCTTACAAATATCGTGATTTGATAAATCTTTATTATCGTTACAATCGATATGGCGTTATCTCTATTTTTCGACAATAACTAATTTTAATATTTTTCACTTTATTTATCAGAGAACCATAAAGTTTAAACTTGTTTAAGTATGAGTTGTAATTAGTTATTTACGCTATATTGTTGGTTTCTTAAATAAATACGTGTGGTTTTGTTGTTGTTTATTTTTAAACTTCAACAATATTAGTAGAGTTAAAGTGTTGTAAATCATATATGTTTTGTATATAGATTTCTGATTAATTTGGGCTGTTTTTTTTATAGATATTTTAGAAGTGTATTCTTTTTGTGGCTAATTTATAATTAGTGTTGTCTTTTTATTTGTATTAAAACATGCAATTACAATTTTATTAAATTTCATTTTTACGATTAAATGCTTGAAATCTCAGTTAACTACAATTAGTTGAAATGCAACTAATTGATAATCAGCATTCTAATAATTATATTTTATTTGTATAATTATTGCAATAATTATATTTTCGTTGACTTGTAGTAGTGTGTTTAATTTGTGAATGTAGATTAGTTTTTTGGGATATAATTAATGTTGTTTGGTGCTTGGTTTTTGTAATTAATGCATTGTTACTTTTATTGATTTATTTTCTGCAAAAAAAATATGTTTTACATGCTATTTTAATAAAGTGTCCTTAATACTTTAAGTTTTTAAGACTTATTAATATATAATATTTTGTAATAATGGCTTCGTATAAAAAAGCTCGGTATATAATAATTTCAGCAATAATGGTAATGCTATTTTTTGTTGTAAAAAATAATACATTCCAAAAAGATGAAGTTGAAAATTCAGAATTAAAGTATTACGATAATTTGTATTCTGAATTGAGTAGGATTAAACATAGTACTGCTACTGACAAAGATTCTGTTTTTATAAAAACCTGTTTAGCTGGTGTTGAAAAATATAAAAAAGAAGGAGATATTAATAAGGTAATGGAGTTGTTTCTTTCTTTAGGTAAATATGAGCATAGAATAAAAGAGTATAACGATGCTTTATATTTTTTTAAAAAAGCTAAAGAAATATCGTTACACTTAAATTTAGATAGATCTATAGGTAGGATTGAACATAAAATTGGATTGGTGTATTTTGATATTAAAGATTATAATATGGCTTTAGTATCGTTTAAAAATGCGTTTAAACTTTATGAAAGAGCAAAAGATATTAAATCTACTGCTTGGATTGCAAATGGAATTGGAAAAATATACGTTGATTTAAAAGAGTTTGATAAAGCAAAAAAGTATTTCAATATTGCTTACGAAAAAACACTTATAACTAAAGATATTTATGGTACTGCGTATACACTTCATAAATACAGTAGAGCTGAATCGTTAAGTGGCAATCATAAACAAAGTTTATCGGCAAGTTTTAAAGCGTTAAATATTGTAAGTAGTATTAAAAATAAAAAATCGAACGATTTTAAATTGCTTGTTCTAATATATAAGGATATATCTAAAAATTATACTGAGCTAGGTGATTATGAAAAAGCCTTAGATTATGTTAATAAGGCAATTGAATGTAAAGAAAAGCATCAGGGAGCTAGTAAATTTAATTGTGTGTACACAGCACAAGCATTGGCCTTTAATGAATCGGGCAATTATTCAATGGCATTAAAATCAATGAATACTTTTGATGACATGATGGGTGTGAGTAGAGGGATTATTGAGGATGAGGTGAATAGTAAATGGGCTTATTATTTGATATATAAAAACTTAAAAAATTATAAAAAATCGTTACAGTATCTTACAGAGTATAACGAAATAAAAGATTCGTTAACTAAAAGTTTTAGTAATGCATCTTTACAGCAAATAATTACCTTAAATAAGGTGTCGAGTAAGTATTTAAAACGAGAAATTGAAAATAAGGAATTGCAAACTAAGTTGTTTGAGCAAAGTCTTCAGCGTAAATTTTTGTATGCAATTATTTTTATTTTTATTGCTATTTTGATTGTAGGTGTTTATAGTTTCTTTAAAATTTTTAAACTAAATAAAAAGTTAAATAGTGCTTATATAAAAGCTAAAAATGCTGATAAATCTAAAAGTTCATTTCTTGCTAATATGTCTCATGAAATTAGAACGCCAATGAATGGTATTATAGGTATGACTGAATTGTTAAAAAACACCAGCCTTGATACTACTCAAAAAGATTACTTGTCGCTTATTGATATATCGTCGAATAATTTACTTGTAATTATTAATGACATTTTAGATTTTTCTAAAATTGAAGCTAATAAACTAGGTATAGAAACTTCGGTTTTTGATGTTGAACAAGTTTTTCATCAATCATCGGTGCTTATTTCTGTTAAGGCCGAAAAGAAAGGTATTGATGTAATTACCGATTTCGATCCGCAAATTTCAAGCTATTTAATAAACGATGAGATTAGGTTAAAGCAAGTGCTTTTAAATTTGGCTAATAATGCTGTTAAATTTACAATGCAAGGTAGTGTTGTTATGAAGGCTGAGTTGTTGGATGAAACTGAAGAATTTCAGATGGTTAAAATATCGGTTATTGATAGCGGAATTGGAATTTCGGAAGAAGAAGAAGAACATTTATTTAAGCCATTTACTCAGGCAGATGTTTCTACTACCCGAAAATTTGGAGGTACTGGACTTGGTTTGGCTATTTCTTCTGAGATTGTTAAAATGCTTGGCGGAAAGTTAAAAGTTAAGAGTAAGGTTAATGAGGGTAGTGAATTCTATTTTACATTAAAGTTTAAGAAAGATAATTCGAAATTGAATTTTAGTTATAAAGGTGAATTGCAAAATGTAAATATTGTAGTAGTTGATGATAACAGTGTTAGAATAAATGCTGTTGCTAAATATTTAAAATATTTTGGAGCTAATGTAATTACAGCAAATACTGAATTAGATTTAATTAATAAATTAGATATTAATAATAATACCGACTTACTTATTGTAAATGATAAGATAGAAAGTTTAAATGGTACAGATTTAATAGCTAATTTAAAACATAAATTGCCGGTAAGTGCTAAAACTATTTTGGTATTGCCTCAGTCTAAATGTGTTGATCCTTTATTCAATTCGGATTATATGCGTATGCCATTAGGTAAAAATTATTTATACAAACATGTTAAGAATGTTTTAGAAGGTAATAATACTGAATTAAGTAAGGCTGATGATAGTGTAGGTGTGTTGTCTGAAAGAATAAAAATACTACTTGTAGAGGATAATATAATAAATCAAAAAGTTGCCAAACTTAGTTTAGAGAAGTTAGGCCATGAGGTAGATGTAGCTAATAATGGTAAAATAGGAGTGGAAATGTATTTAGAAAATAGGTACAACCTTATTTTAATGGATGTACAAATGCCTGTTATGAATGGTATTGAAGCAACAAAATTAATACGAGAGGTTGAGCTAGAAATGGGAGTTGCTAAAACTTATATTGTTGCAGTAACTGCTGGTGCAATGAAAGATGATTTAGATAAGGCAATTAATGCAGGTGTTGATGAATATATATCTAAACCATTTAGTAATAAACAGCTAGTTTCAGCTGTTAATAATGCGGTTAATAGCACCTGTAATAATTTGGTAGTAGATTTTGGTGTAGATTATTAGTTTACTCAGATTCAATTAAAAAAAGCATCTCTAATATTTTTTAAATATTAGAGATGCTTTTTTTAGTAAACAAGTTCAGCTTCTAATTCGCAATCCGACATTTTTAATTCATTTTCTAATTTGTAATTTTTAGCAAACAAATCATTTCTTTGGTGTTCAAGTACACGTATATCTCTTTCTAAACGTTCGTATAAAACTTCTTTTCGAAGTTCTTTTTTTGCTTTTTGATTAATCTTGATATTTATTTTCTTCAATTTATCATTTAAATAATCAACCTCCGATTCTAATTGTCCTATTTCAATATCTCGTGCCCTTAGTCGTTTCCATAAAGCTTGCACTAATTCGTATTTGCCAAAACCAAAATCATCCACTAATCTCGTTAAAAACCTGTCTTCATAGTTATTCTTACTCATAGTAATATTTTTTATGGGTTATTTTAGGGGTTGTTACTAATATACAAAAAAAACACCTAGCTAAATTGAGTTGTATTAAATGATTATAGATTATAATGTATTTTTATGCCTATTTTAGTTAAAATTAGTAAAAAAGTATATTTTATTTAGGTTTTAATTTTAGCTAAAAGATGTTGATTATGTATTAGTTGAGTTGTTTTAACTGTTGTATAACTAGCTTCTATTAATTTTGAATTACCTTATTTATGTTTAAAAATTATTACAGTAAAATAATAATTGTAATTTTGTATGCTTAAAAAATAAAGATGGATTTAACAAAATATATTAGAGATGTAAAAGATTTTCCTAAAAAAGGAATTGATTTTAAAGATATAACACCTTTGTTACTTGATAGTTCTGCTACGGCTGAGGCTGTAAAACAATTTGAGTTTCTGGTTGAAGGAAAAAGTATAGATAAAGTTGTGGCAATGGAAGCTCGTGGGTTTTTCTTCGGAACTTTAATTGCTCAAAAACTTGGTGCAGGGTTTGTGCCCGTTCGTAAACCTGGTAAATTACCATTTTCTACATTAAATCAACAGTATAGTTTAGAGTATGGAACAGATGAACTTCAAATACATACCGATGCAATTAACCCTGGAGACAATGTACTTATACACGACGATGTGTTAGCTACAGGAGGTACTGCCGAAGCTGTGGTTAAATTAGTTGAATTGGCTGGAGGAAAAGTTGTTCAGCTTGATTTTTTATTAGATTTAACATTTTTAAATGGTAAGGATAAATTAAAGGGATACAACATAAATTCTTTAATTAAGTATTAAACCAAATTTATCTAAAATTAACGATGTTCACATATTCACTTGTTCAATTTTGTATAATTACTTAAAA
>JAGLDK010000042.1 GCA_023145615.1 Ichthyobacteriaceae bacterium
ACCTACAAAACTTAGGGAAATTCGCAACAGTTGGCAGTAGCTCATTCAGTTTATTAACATGATGCGAACCAATGTTAAAAAGTACGGAGTTCAACCATTTAGATGGGGTTATATTATTTGCGGCACACGGATACTAGGAAAGAATACATCATTACCTCTCTTTGATATGAATCGTGAGAGCCTGCGAAAAGGTATTTTTTTTTGCGACCTAACGCAAGTGGGCGTATTTTATTTTCAATACTATTGTTGTCGATATCTAACTTTCCATTTTGCGTATATATAGAAAGCTGACTCCATAATTTTAAGATATATTTAATGGCTTTTCCGATTTGGACAGTAATTTATTTCTTTCAGCTTCGAGATAAGTTTTTGAATTAGTATCAATACGTGTTCAGTTCAGCTCTGATTTTATTATTATACAGAGATTCTACAAATTTTCGTCTAGCATGAGCTAAGCATGCCAAATGTGTTAATTTTTTTTTGAATACAACTTCAAAACAACTGGCATATCCATAGGTTTGCGGTTATTAAAAAATGAAACCTAAAATTAGAAAGTTGGAGAAATAATAAATGATATGAAAAACATTTTAATACTTTTTCTAATTATTGGAATTAATATAACTACAATTGCACATAATAAAATTGAAAATAAAGTAATAATAACAAAATGGAATTAGAAGAATTTAGTAATAAACTTGCTCTCGAAATGGGACTTTCAATTATTGATTTAGCAAAAACTCGAAATCAACATATTGCTGTCGAAATTAGTAGATTAAACCATACTCTATTTCTATTCGTTGACGATAAACTTCCAGCCGACAAACATAATTGGTTGAGAAGAAAAGCAAATGTTGCTAAACACTTTGAAGAAAATTCTTTAAGTGTGAAAAATGATTTGATAAGCGGAAAAATGTCATTGGAAGAAACATTTGGACTTGATAAGAAAGATTATATAGCAAAAGGTGGCTCAATACCTATATTTGTAAAAAATGCAGGTATGATTGGAACAATAACTGTATCAGGGTTAAAAGATGTTGACGACCATAAAATTATCATTGATGCGTTAAAGGGAAAATTCTTTTAAAGAACAAAAAAAAGGAAAACATTAAAACTGAAACAGGAAAAGCAAAAAATAACGTATTATTAAACAATAACTTCTATTAACAATAGTTCATTACTTTTTTGAGTCAAAATTCAAGCAAAACACTAATGCCTTGTTTTTTAATGTTTTAGCATTTTAATATGAAAATTGTAAAGTATTAACTATAAGTACTTTGTAGTTTTTAGGTAAAAATCAAAAACAACACATTTAACTAATTAATATTATAGGTATTATATATAAAAACAACGTACTATTTATTAATATAACACTCCATTTACTGCTAAAAATTATTGAATAAAAAAAAGTTCTATATCTAGAATATATATACAGAACTTAAAAACAAACTCCACTAACTTATGTTAATTCTCGGGGAACAATCTTTCATCGAAAAAAAAGTTTTCTATTATCCTTATTCTAATACTACTAAAATCTTCATGAAAAGGATTTATCAAATAATTATAATCTCCTTTTACCGCTGCCGATGGTACTTTTAGTAAACAATATTCGTTATTCAATATAAATTTATCTCCTATTTTTTCGGTTTGTTTTATATTAATATTGTTATTCCAATTATCAGGCAAATCAAAAACGCCATCTATTTTAACATGATCTGGAATGTCAATTTCTATCATTTTAAAATTATCGGGTAAAGTTGGCAATGGCAAATGAACTAACACTTCAAAAGCTGCTAATGCTCTGCTTTCGGCAGTATAAATCATTTCCGTACCTTTTGTATTCCATCTATTACCAAATAATGCCGCTCCAACTCCGCTTAATTCTTCTGCAAAAAGTTGTGTTGAAATTCTATATACCTTCATATCTTATACAAAAATTCCGTATTCAATTCTATTTAATTCTGCTAAAATCAACTCTTTTCCGTACGATGTAATTAATAAGTCTGTTGGCTTTTTTCCTTCAAAAGCGTATGAATTTATATTTAACCATTTATAAAATTTATCTGCACTTCCAAATACACGCATTCCAATACTAAACACCTCAAGTACCTCTATTATTTTTTCAGATTGCAACCTTTTAAAAACATGACTATTATCTTTTAAATTGCGTTGTAATGTTTTTATCGACATATCTAAATAATTCGACCATTCAACATCGGTATAAGGAGTTAACAATCGTATTTGAGCAAACACATCAATACTCAAGCCATTTTCGATAATTGTATTTGTATAAAGTTTATTTTCAATTACTTCATAAAAGTATTTTTGTTCTTTACTATCAACTATTAAAGATGACAATAACTCATAGCTAGCTGATACCATAAAACATAATTTGGGGATTAGTTTTTTAAATTACATCAATTATTCATAATCAAAAATTAATATAAATAACTTGCCTTAAAACATAGTTTAACGGCTCTTTTCATAAACAAATTAAGTAGTTTGGTTCTCTTAAAAATCCAGTATTTTATAGAATAGTTATTATTTAGTACTTGTAAACTACAATAGCTACACAATTAAGCAACTGTAATAATTAAAGCGTTATGTAAACTTTAAAAACAAATTCGGATTTTAATTAACTAAAAGCCTTTTTTAATTCAGTTAAGAGTAACACCCTGAGTTTAAAACAAACAGGTTATTATTGGTTTTATACATCAGCAGGATTGCCTACTACTGAATTAAATTGCCTCTTCAGAACGAAATGAAAAATAATTTCAGAGAAACAATCATAAAAACCAACCTATAATTAAGATACACACACCTATTTTATATGATTTTTTGATATAAATCGAGATACATTAGTATTTCATCACAAAAATATTTTTATTTTATATGATAATACTATTTTTGCAGAATGGAGAACACACAACCACAACGAAAAAATTACAGTTCAAAAAATACTGATGTAGTTACATTGGCTAAAGGCAAAATTCAACCTCAGGCAATCGATCTTGAAGAGGCTGTTATTGGTGCTATGATGATTGATAAAAAGGGTTTAGATGAAGTAATTGATATACTTAGTCCAAAAGTATTTTATAAAGAATCTCATCAAAAAATATTTAGTGCAATATTTAGTTTGTTCGAAAAAACTGAACCTATTGATATTTTAACAGTTTCGAATGAGTTGAAATTAGCTGGTGATTTAGATAAAATTGGTGGTGATTATTATTTGGTACATCTTTCTCAAAAGGTATCAACATCGGCACACATTGCGTACCACTCCAGAATATTAACTCAAAAACATATTCAACGAGAGCTAATACGTGTTTCGGCAGAAATTACAAAAGATGCTTACGACGAAACTATTGATGTGTTAGAATTAATTGATTCGTCGGAAAATAAATTGTTTGATATTACAAACGGTAGTTTTAATAAAGGTGCCGAAACTGCGCAAAGTTTAGTACATCAAGCAATAGAAAAAATTCAGGAAATGGGTAATAAAGAAGGCCTTTCGGGAGTGCCTTCTGGATTTAAAAAACTCGACCAAGTTACTAACGGTTGGCACCCTGCCGATTTGGTTATTTTAGCGGCTCGTCCGGGTATGGGTAAAACAGCTTTTGTACTTTCAATGGCTAAAAACATGGCTATTAAACACAATACACCTGTTGCTATTTTTTCGTTAGAGATGGCAAATATTCAGTTAATTACTCGTTTAATATCGAGTGAAACTGGTATTTCTTCCGAAAAATTAAAAAAAGGAAATTTAGCTGATCACGAATGGCAACAGCTAAACACAAAGGTTAAAGCACTTGAAAATGCTCCTATATTTATTGACGATACTCCTGCCCTATCAATTTTTGATTTACGTGCAAAATGTCGTCGATTAAAATCGCAATTCGATATTAAAATTATAATTATCGATTACCTTCAACTAATGACTGCTGGTGGAAAAGGTGGAAACCGAGAGCAAGAAATTTCAATGATTTCGAGAAACCTTAAAGCCATTGCAAAGGAACTTAATGTTCCAGTAATTGCACTTTCTCAGTTATCGAGAGCGGTAGAAACACGTGGAGGAAATAAAAGACCAATGCTATCCGATCTTCGAGAATCTGGAGCAATTGAGCAGGATGCTGATATTGTTTCGTTTATATATCGTCCAGAATATTACGGAATTACAGAATGGGAAGATGGGACTCCTACCGACGGACAAGGTGAGCTTATTATTGCCAAACATCGTAACGGATCGTTAGAAGATGTTAGACTTAAATTTATTGGTGCCCAAATTACTTTTGCCGATTTAGATGAAGATTTTGCAGGTGGAGAATTCGAATCGAGTATTAACGACAATATTTCAGGAGATCCAAATAGTGCTTTCGTAAATCCATCGAACAACGATGAATTTAATCCGTTTGATGATTCTCCGTTTTAGTATAATGTATTGGTTTTCTATTTTATAATTATCAAATAGAAATACTTAATAAAAACAAAAATTCCCCTAAAATCTTTAATAAGATTGATGGGAATTTTTGTTAATTCATTCTTTGATTTAACTAATAAATACAACTTTTATATTTATAGTAGTTACCCTAAATAGGAATCAATTTATTTAACGCCTTAGCATTTTCTGCTACATTTTATCCTCCGTTTTTTTCACTCTACTTTCCTAATAGTCATAAACACCTTGTACATAATATATTATTGAATGGGTATTATAAGTATTTAAATCTTTATTTTGTTCAACATATATAGCTACTATTTTTTTTGTATTTTTTCATTATATAAAGACACTCTATAATAAGAAAATACGCCACTATGTTTAGATAAAACATTGAAAAACACATACTTTTTGATGATGATATTCCTAAATGGAATTACCTTATACGGAACAAGAAAGAATCTGATTTTATTTTTGATAACTTTACTTAACTAAGTTTTTGATTTTAATTGATGATTTTTTTATTGTAGAATACAAATTTTATAAAGCTAATTACTCAAAATAATACTTCTCAATAACATGAAACTAAAATTTACCATAATACTACTTCTATTAATTAGCAATTTTGTACATGCCAAATACATAATTGTAACAATGGATAACAAGCAAAGCAATCATTTAAAGGCTTATGGGGTTACTTATTGGGCTATTGAAAAAGCTATTCCGTCGTGGTGGTTGCTTAATTATAAAGGAGGTTCTTTTTTGTATAAGTATTCCGAAGAATTGCAATTTCAATGCTCTGTTAAAAGTGTTTCGTTTAAAATAATGAACGATAACGAAGCTTTGGCATTAATTAATACAATTAAAAGTCCTTCTCAAAACATGGATGCTTTAGAATTACACAAGGCTCCTAAAATTGCAATTTATTCTCCTAAAGGAAATATGCCGTGGGACGATGCTGTTACAATGGCTTTAACTTATGCCGAAATTCCGTATGATGTAGTTTACGACGATGAAGTTTTAGCCGATGGTTTGGCTATTTACGATTGGTTACACTTGCATCATGAAGATTTTACGGGGCAATATGGTAAATTTTGGTCGTCTTTTAAACAAGCTCCTTGGTATGTTCAACGCAAATCAGAATCGGAAGAAAGAGCTAAGAAACTTGGATATTCTAAAGTATCGATAGAAAAATTAAATGTTGCCAAAAAAATAAAAGAGTTTGTTGCCGGGGGTGGTTTTATGTTTGCAATGTGCTCGGCTACCGATTCGTTTGATATTGCTTTGGCTGCCGAAGGTAATGATATTTGCGAACCTATGTTTGATGGTGATGAATCGGATGCTGGTTACAACAACAAACTAAACTATAATAAATGTATGGCTTTTAAGGATTTTACTTTGGTAACTGATCCTGGAGAGTACGAATTTTCGAACTTAGATACTACTACAAAACGAAAGGTAAAAGAAGAAAGAGATTATTTTATGCTGTTTGAATTTTCGGCAAAATGGGATCCAGTGCCAACTATTTTAACTCAAAATCATAAAAAAGTTATTAAAGGTTTTATGGGTCAAACAACCGCTTTTGATAGAAGCATGATAAAATCGAATGTTTTGGTTTTAGGAGAAAATAAAGAAATAGGAGAAGCCCGATATATACACGGTAGCCTTGGAAAAGGTATGTGGACTTTTTATGGCGGACACGACCCCGAAGATTACCGACACAGAGTTGGAGATCCAAAAACAGAGTTAAAAAATCATCCAAACTCTCCCGGTTATCGACTTATTTTAAATAATATTTTATTTCCATCGGTTAAGAAAAAACCACAGAAAACATAATACAACCTAAACAATTATTAATGATTAATTGTAAATGGTTAATTATCTAACACCCTCTTATTAGTTTAATCTAAAGTTTAAATTTATGTACACTAATAATTTTATTACAACACTTAAATTTCAATAATAAGCAAAACACATTGATAATTATAAATGTATTTTATATCTTGATAAAAATCAAAATAATTAATAAATCATTATGGAAATAAACAAATATATTGATCATACGGTATTAAAAGCTACTAGTACAATAAATGACATAAATACACTTTGCGACGAAGCTATTGAAAACAAATTTTATGCAGTTTGTGTAAATGGTTGTTATGTTGTTACTGCAAAAGAAAAACTACAAAATACTGATATTAAAATTGCAGCTGTTATTGGGTTTCCACTTGGTGCAATGAGCAAAGAAGCTAAAATATTTGAGGCTAAAAAGTGTATTGAAGATGGTGCTAACGAAATTGATATGGTGCTAAATATTGGTTTATTAAAATCGGGTAAATACCAAGAAGTTGGAAACGAAATAAAAGAAATTAAAGAGGCTATTGGTAATAATGTGCTTAAAGTTATTTTCGAAAACTGCTACCTTACTAAAGATGAAATAAAAATTGCGTGTGAGTTATCGATAAAAGCAAAAGCCGATTTTGTAAAAACTTCAACCGGATTTGGAACTGGTGGTGCAACTGTTGAAGATGTTGAATTAATGAAACAAATAGTTGGAAATAACGCCCAAATAAAAGCCGCCGGTGGTGTACGAGATATTGAAACTGCAAACAAATATATTAATATGGGAGTTACCCGACTTGGAACTTCATCGGGTGTATCGTTAGTAACTACCGGAAAATCGAAAGAAGGAGAATATTAAATAATAATTAATTAATTAGCCATTACAAACTACTATTGTAAGCACCAAATTTACAATTTTAAACATTTAGTAATAAATAAGTAAAACATGAAAAACATAAAATTAATTATCCTGTTAGTTACACTATTAAATGTAACAAGTTATGCTCAGCATAAAACACTTAACACTTTAAGTGTAACTGGAAAAGGAACGTTAAATACCAAGCCCGATATTGCAAATATTAACTTTAATTTAAATATTACTAATACCGATTTTCAGAAAGCTATTAACGAGTTAAATACTAAAACTAATAAACTTACTGATGCTTTAAAAAAAGCAGGAATTAAAAAAGATGAAATTTACACATCAAATTATTCTATTGTAAAAGATTATCAGCGTAATTATAAAACCGGAGATAATAAATTTAAAGGCTACAGAGTTTCTCATCAAATAAACATAAAAACAAAAGCCGAAACTAAAGATATAAATAAAGTATTTTCGGCAGTAACTAGCAGTATTAACGAGGTTGAGTTAAGCCTAAGTTTTGCTATTGGAGACAAAGATGGGTCGGAAAACAAACTAATATCTCTGGCTATAAAAGATGCAAAAGCTAAGGCAAAATTAATAGCTACAGAATCGGGTGTAAAGTTGTTAAAGATTAAACAAATACAACTTAATAATAGTTCTATACCTTACCGATCAGCACAAAACCAAATGCATTTATCAAAAAATATGCTTGCCGAAAGTGCTCCTGCAATGGTTAATAATTTTAATCCTTCAAATATTAAGCAAAACACAACTGTAAGTATTGTTTGGATTATTGAATAAGGATTACACATCTTACAATTCAATAAATAAAAAAACCATCATAAATAAAAGCTAAATTATCTTTTATTTATGATGGTTTTTTTTGATTTTAACATTTAGATTTTAATATATGAATAATGATTTACCGAAAAAAAATGTATATTACAGAAACAAATCTACCAAATAGTTTAATCTAATTATTTTTATAAATAAACTATTTACAAACCCTACTTTACTATGAATAAGTATTTAAAATATGCATTAGAAGCAATAAAAATGTGGGATATTTACATTATATGGACATCTTTTAAATATTTTGCAACTAATACCCCCCCTAAAAAAAGCCTACAAATAAATAATCCTACAATGGGTAATTTTATGTGCAGAGCTAATACTACCGATTTTATGTACAGTTTTTTTTCGTACGAATACAAAATCAAACTTAAAATACTAGATAAAATTAAAGATTTTGAAGTGTTTATTGATGTTGGTGCCTGTATTGGAGATTACAGTATTTGGATGGCAAAAAACAATCTTAAATCTTACGCTTTCGAACCTAATAAGGATAATTTTAAAAGCTTAAATGAAAATATAAATTTAAATAACCTATCAAATAATGTAACTACTTTTAATTATGGATTAGGACTAAAAAATGAAAAAGCAACTTTTGGTACGCATCCTATAAATAGAGGATACTCTGGTAAGGATATTAATTACGACGAATTTATTAATCAAGAAGTTGAAATAAAAAAATTTGATAGTGTTTTTGAAAGTATGAATATAGGATACGATACTCCTATTATAATGAAAATTGATGTTGAAGGAATGGAAGCCGATGTTATTGAAGGGGCTGAAAATTTCTTTTCGAAAGCAAGCAGAATTTTATTAATTTTCGAATCGCATACTCGTAGTAGTAAAACATTAACTGCTTTAAGTAAAATTGCAATGTTTACGTTTGTTGATATGGATGAACTAAATATTGGTATATTAATTGATAACACTGCTAAAACAACAAAAATTAAACGCAAAAAATTAGAACACGAAATATCTTGAAAATAAAAATGTGATATGTATTTTTTAAAAAGTACATATCACATTTTTTTTATGGTAAATTGATAATAGCTAATAACCGTATTTACAAAATAAGTTAAACAATAACAGTTCTACATTTCTTGCATAAACAAACCTGCAAGTTTTATTAACTGCAACTCTGCAATTTTAGCTGTAAATTTTGCATCGTTATACTGATTTATCGAATTCTGAAGATTTACCTGAGCATTTCTATAATCAATAGAAGTAATTAAACCCAAACTAAATTTCTCTTTCGAATAAGAATAATTTAACTTATTTGTTTCCATATTAGTTTCTTCAGCTTTTAAAATATACTTTGAATTTTTGTAAGTAACATAAGCATTCGATACCATACGCTCTAAATTATTCTCCTGATTAAACACTCTTTCTTCAGCATTTAACTCCAATATTTTAGCATTCTGAACTTGAGTATGAGTTCTTCCACCATCAAAAATATTCCAGCTAAGTATTGCCGATGCATTATATCCCTGAGATTCACTTTCTAACATAAATCCAACCTCGTTATCTTGATGCACATAATTATAACCTCCATTAATATCTATTTTAGGCATATAACCCGACTTTTTAGATGCTGTATCGAAACTAGCAATTAATACATTTTGTTGAGCCAATAAATATTCTACATTTTTAGACTGGGCAAGTGTTAACATCTCAGTTTCCGAAATCTGTTTACTAATAATTACGTTTGTATCAACAATAAATTTAGTATGCACATCTCTCGATAAAACAACATTAAAATTACGTTGTAATACTTGTAAACTATTCTCTATTTTAAACAAATTAATACTGTCTTTGTTTCTATCAACCTCAGCCTT
The DNA here is from genome assembly GCA_023145615.1 of Ichthyobacteriaceae bacterium. Classification (GTDB taxonomy): domain Bacteria; phylum Bacteroidota; class Bacteroidia; order Flavobacteriales; family JADGDT01; genus JADGDT01. The sequence goes on from JAGLDK010000042.1 coordinate 9,827, forward strand.
TAGCACATCTAACTTTGTAGCCTGACCAAATTCGGCTTGAGTTTTAATCTTTAAAAGCCTTTCTTTCGAAATATCAATAGTACGTTTCTGATTTTCGTATCTAGATACTTGATTTGCTATCTGATAATAACCAACAATAAGTTGCATTAACACATTTTCGATGGTAGCACGAGCCTGTAATTCGGAAACTGTAAGTCTTGAATCGAACTTTTTGCTGTTATAAAACCTGCTCATTCCATCAAAAACACGATAGTTTAAAGCCACCCCATAATTATAATTTAACGATTGGGCTCCGTCTTGTTCGGCTACTCCTCTACTTCCAAAATTCTGATAAACATCTTCGTTTTTATAATTATAAGCACCTTTTGCTCCAAGAGTTGGCATATATCCCGAATTCATAATTCCAGCATTATTTTCGGCAATGCTAATATTATTTCTGGCAATTTTTATATCATGATTTTCTTTCATGGCAATTGCCACTGCCTCTTTTATTGTTAACACCTCAGTTTGCACCAAACTATTTTCTTGTGCAAAAATTACCAGAGGCATCATTAATAATATTATAATTTTTTTCATTATAGTAAATTTTAATTGTCAATGGTTAATTGTCAATAGTTAATGGTTAATAAACTACTGACAATTAAATTTGATTCTCAAACAAATGTAGCGGAATAGTTACTACGCTACTACCTATAGTAATGGGTATTAACGATAATAATCATTCTATAAATCACGTAATTTATCAGAGAATCTTAAATTTAAAACAGCTATATCAGCAATAATAAATTATATATCTCCAGCCTTACGTTCAGCTTCCTGCTCTCTAATAGCTCTTTCTAATAACTCAGGTTCAATACTTTCTCCAGTCCAAATTTTATGTTTCAATCGTTTCATATTATTAAACGATTTAATCATAATAGGAAACATAACTAACGTAATTATTGTTGAAAATAAAATTCCGTAACCAATAGATATTGCCATTGGTTTTAAAAACTGAGCTTGTGTACTTTTCTCGAACAACATAGGTGCTAAACCTGCAATTGTTGTTAACGATGTTAAAAATATTGGACGGAAACGGGAATAACCTGTACGTTTTAAAGCCTCATCAAATTTTATTCCTTCCTTTAAATATCCATTAAATTTACCCACAAACACCAATGCATCGTTTACTAAAACTCCTACCAGAGCCACAATTCCTAATGCCGATAAAATATTAATTTGAATATCGTGTATCCAATGCCCCCAAATTACACCTACCGAACTAAACGGAATAAGTAATAGCACCAAAACAGTTTGTCCGAACGAGCGGAAAGTAAAAGTAATTACAGCAAAAATTAAGAAAAACATTATTGGCAATACAAGCGCTGCCGAAGTTTTTGTTTTAAACATTTCTCTTACTTGCCCTTCAAATGCAACTTCAACAGAAGGATATTTTGCTAAAATTTCGGGAACAATATTTTCTTTAACCTCAGCCATAATATCCGATGCCGAACTTTTTTCGTTCATTAAATCGGCTTCAACAATAATTTCTCGTTGTGCATCTAAATGATTTATTGCTACAGTACCACGTTGTATTGTGTATGTTGCAACTTCTGCAAAAGGAATACGTTGTCCGGTTTTGGTTGTAATTCTCATCTCATCTAAATTTGATATTGATGCACGATAATCTTCATCATATCTAACCCAAATTTTAACCTGATCTCTGCCACGTTGCAAACGCTGAACTTCTTTTCCGAAGAATCCAGAACGCACCTGCCCCATTACATCTCTTAAACTAAGCCCTAACATATAAGCTTTATCTTTAAGCTTAACATCAATTTCTTTAATCCCCTTCGGGTCGTCGTCCATTACATCTCTTAAAGCTGGCATTTTATTTAATTCAGCTTTTAAGTCGATTTTAGCTTTATTTAATTCTTCTAAATCCTGACCAACAAATGCTACTGAAACTGGCTTTCCGAAATGACTACCACTACCAAACGACAAATATTCTACACCATAAGTTGCTCCAATTCGTTCTTTTAAATCTCTTACAATTATATCACTTTGTAAATTACGTATTTCAGCATCAAGCATAATTATAGTAACCTTTCCATCTGATGTAGCTGGTCCGGTTTGAGAATAAATTGTTTCAATAATTTGTAAACTATCTCCTCTTTGAGAAGAAAAATAATCGTTAGTTTCCTGAGCTGCTTTTTCTATTTTCTCAAGCCAAGCCATTGTAATTTCAGCTTTAGTACCAGCTGGCATTTTCAATACAATTGGCACAGTTGCTCTATCCATATTGGGAAAAAATGTTTTTCCAATAACTCCACCTTTTACAGCAGCAAGAGAAATAATAAACATTGCAAATATTGTAGCAAAAGTTAAACTTTTGTTTTTAAGTACATAAACCAAAACAGGCATATAAAGCTTGTCTCGCATCCAAAACATAATTTTATCGAATGTTTTAGTAATAATATTATCCTTTTTCTTTCCAGATAATCCTTTAGAATGAGCCAAGTGCGATGGTAAAAATATTAATGCTTCAATAAGCGAAATAGCCAAAGTAGCAACAACAACAAAAGCAACCTCTCCAAAGAAATCAGATAACCTACCATCTAAGAAAAATAAAGCTCCAAAAGCAATCATAGTAGTAAGTACTGCCGAAACTATTGAAGGTATTACTTCCATAGTACCATCAATGGCAGCTTGCACTGAGTTTTTTCCTTTTTCGTAGTGGTGATAAACATTTTCGGCAATTACAATACCATCGTCAACTAAAATACCAATAACAACAATCATACCAAATAACGATAGCATATTAACCGTCATTCCGTAAGCTGTACCCAAAATAAACATTCCTAAAAACGATACGGGGAAACCTGCTGCTACCCAAAATGCCATACGTGGATTTAAGAAAAGTGACAAGAATAACAACACCAAAAGCATACCCGAAAGTCCATTATTTATCAATAAATCTTGACGACTTTTAAGTATATCACTCATGTTATTAGTAACCTCAATATCTATACCGCTTTTGGTTTGATTATATTCCTCAATATATACTGCAACCTTTTCTACAACACTAACTAAATCTTCGTCATCAGTAGTCATTACGTTTACGTAAATTGATCGAGATCCATTTATGTGTATTTCATTTGGAGAATCAGACCAGCGATCTGTTACAGTAGCAATATCTTTCAATAATACTTTTTTACCTGATTTATCAGATCTAATAAGTATGTTGTCCATTTTATGAGCGTAGTATTCTTTAGCTCTACCTCTAATTAAATACTCCTCTTTATCAGTTTTAATTTTACCACCAGTTAAATCAATATTTTCGTTTCGTACTGCTGCCGCAACCTGTTCGAAAGTAAGATTATACGAACGCATTTTTGTTTCGTTAACCGCAATTTCTATTTCCTCATCCGGAAAACCGTAAAGTGTTATTTTAGATATTCCGCCCAAACGTCTAAGATCATCTTCTATTTTTCTAGCAGCATCTTTTAACGATTTTAACGAAACATCATCTCCTGAAACTACAAAACCAATTGCTCTATTGGTGTTTTCGTTTTTAAAAACTACAATAGGCTCCATCATTGCTGGAAAAGACGCAATTCTATCAACCGCATTTTTAACATCCTGAAAAGCTTTATTGGTATCGTAACCTTTTAAAATTTCAACTTTTACAGTCCCCATGTTTTCAGATGAAGTTGATGTAAAACGCTCAACACCCGAAATTCCCCTAAGATTTTCTTCAATTTGAATAATTATACCTTCCTCTACTTCTTTTGGCGATGCACCCGGATAAATACCCTGAATGGTAATCATTCTGTTTTTAATCAATGGAAAAAATGATGCTCCCATGTTGATCATACTAAAATACCCAAACACAACAAGTGCAAAAATAAGCACATTGGTGGCAACCGGATATTTTATAAAATATGTTATTATTTTTCTCATTTTTTCAACCCTATTTATTTACCTTAACTTCCATTCCGTTAAACGCTCCACCAACATTTTGAGTAACAATTTTTGCTCCTTGTGATAAGTTGTTAACTATAACAGTTTTTTTATTATAACGCACAGCATTAATTTTAAACTCTTTTAGCTTCGAGTTTTCAACCAAATAAATGTAATCGTTATTATGTATCAAGTTTCTTGATATTATGGTTGCATTATCAACAGTTTTACCTTCAATTTGTGCATCTAAATACATTCCCGATTTTAAACCTTTTCCACGTACCTCAATAAACACCGATACTGTTTGCGTATTTAAATCAATAGCTCCGTTTATACGTTTTATAGTAGCAGTCCATTTACTAACTTTATCGTTTGTTAAAACAGTAACCGTATTACCAACATTCATGTAATTAGCATCTTTTGATTTTACAGCTAATTCTAACTCAAAAACATCCATATTACTGAAAGTTCCAATTTTCTGACCAGCACGTACCAAACCACCCGGATTAACATTCGATTCGGTTACAATACCATTAAACTTAGCTCTAACATTAAATTTACTATGTTTAGCTTCTAAATTTTTAATAGCATAATATTGCGTGTAAACCTTACGACCAGTAATAAAATACTTCTCTTTTTTAGAGTTTGTTTTAGGTAATTGTTTGATTGTTTTTTCAATATTAAAATCTTGTAAATATTTTTCCCATTTATTAAACTCGTTTGGGTAATCAATTTTTATATCAGAAAGAATACTTGTAATTAAGTTCTGAAATTCGCTACGGCTAGAAAATAGTTGTGCACGTACTTCCGAATCATCAACTCTTAACATCAATTCTCCTTTTCGGTATTTAGTACCAACTCTAAACTCTTTAGATGCACCTTTTAAAACACCTGTTACTTCAGTAAAAATTCCAATAGAATTTTTTGCTTTAAGCTGTCCCGATCCTTCTACTATTAAATTTATGGTAGAATTTTTCACTTCCTGCACAAACACAACTCTATCGGCTGGTTTATACAAACGGTCTATTTTAGGCTTAACTGAACCAATTTTTTTTGCCGCCAAAACTGCCACTACTAGCACTATTACAGCAATCACCCAGGTTTTTCTTACGTTTAACTTCATTTTGTTTTTATTTCTGATGCTTAATCATCAGGTTACTATATTTAACATATTCTGCAATTACTAAATACCAAACACCAATTTTTGTATCAATATGGTTTACGAATATTAATTGCATCTACAACCTACTTTCTAACTCAATAGCTTTATCCTTCAACCTATTTTTAAACTCTATAAACTTGTTATATTCCTCATCTGTAAAAACTGATTTCAGTTCCTTATCAACTTCACTAATAATTGGTGTTAGCTCTTTAACTTTCTCTTTTCCAAGATTTGTAAGATAAATATGATTAATACGTTTATCTTCTCTTGAGCCAACTCTTAAAACCAAATTTTTCTTTTCTAAAGTATTAATAACCCTAGCCATAGTGGTTTTATCTCTGCCTATTTTATTCGATAACTCTTTCTGACTCATGCCGTCATCGAAACTCAAATGCTTTAAAAAAGCAAATTGATCGCCACTAATATCAATATGCCTTACTTGGAGTGTTTTTTCCATTAACCTCCTGATTTTATGAGACAAACATCCAATAGGATGTATTACCTGAATATCTTTTATGTTCTCAATCATAGTATTTAGTTGTACATACACCTTTAAGCCCGCAAAAGAAAGCAAAATTTAATTGACAAACAAGTTAAAATATGTGACAAATCATATTTTTAACTGATATTAACATAAGTTATATATATACAAAACACCTCTACCTGATGAACTAAATCATCAAATAGAGGTGTTACATTTATTAAAAAAAAATTAAGCGTAATAACTTAAACTATACAAAAGATGTATATTAATTATACAATTTAATAAAATTGGTTATCCAACAAATAAGGTGAAATTATTTATTTTTGTTATTGGAAGCAAAGATATTAATTGACTGTGGGTTAGTTTTTTTTAAATCGAAAAGATGTCTAATATACCTTTCGGCTCCGCTAAATATCACGATTATTCTACAACATTAATGGTAGAACCAAAACTATAATTCATATATATTTAAAACATTTATTTTAAGATACATACACTACAATTTAATATAAAAAAAATGTTAAGTTTTAACTTAAATAAACCACAAACTAAACTATAATTAATATCTTCTAAAAATTAAAGAAACTAAGCCTTATAATTAGTTTTTTTATCGACTTAAAAAGTAAACATATAATACTTATATTATATTACAGTATAAACTAATCCCATTATTAAGTGAATAACAAGCTACTATACATATTATTACTGCTTTCAGTTACTATAATGGCTCAAAATACGCCATTAAATACAATTGTAATTGATGCAGCATTAAACTCTAAAAGCAATAGTATATTTGGCTTACAAAACACGTCGTATTACAACAATAGTAACGATACTTTAACCGAAATATACCTTCATTCGTGGGCTGGAGCTTACAGAGAAAGTAGTACCGAATTGGGAAAAAGACTAAGAGAAGATAGGGAAACTGCATTTTATTTTGCTAATGAAGAAGAACGTGGAAACATATCTAAATTAATTTTTAAAAACGAAAAAGGAAACCTTTTAAAATGGAAGTTCTTTAATATTTCTCAAGACATAATAAAACTACAGTTAAATAAGCCACTGCCTCCAAAATCAAAAATAGAATTTACAACATCATTCAATATAAAATTACCCGATGCTAAATTTACAGGATTTGGGTATGAGAGTAATGGATACTACTTAAAAGAATGGTATATAGTACCTGCTGTTTATGATAATGGTAATTGGAATACAATGTCGAACAAAAATTTGGACGATTTATTTACCAATCAAACTTTGTATTTAATTAGATTAAATCTATCTAAACAATATCAAATTTCATCAAACTTATTGTATCAGAACAACTATTTGGGCTTTAATAAATATCAAGCTACAATTTCGGGTACAGCTATTGGATCGGTAAATATTATGATTAGAGATAATCATGAATTTAAACAAATACCAATATCTACAACACAAGGAAACATTATAGATATTGAAACAGATTTAGAATATCCTTACAATTTAAGAATTGAAACTTCGTTGGAAAATATTTTAAAAAAGCAACTTAATTTTTTAGAAAATAAACTTGGTGTATATAAAAAAACAAAGTTATGGATGTCGTCAGACTACATAAAAAACAACCCAATTTATACTATGAATTCTATTCCATTTATTACAATAATGGGACCAAAATTTCAAAAAGAAATTGAGTATTTTAAAACAATGAGTTACTATTATATAAAATCATCAATAAACACAAATATCCGAGAAAACTCGTGGCTTATAAAAGGATTAACATCGTATTTACTTGCCGAATACATTAATACATATTATCCAGAAAAAAAACTTTTTGGAAATTTATCGGAATTTTGGGTTTCAAGACTTTTTGATTTATCAGACTTAAGCTTTAACGACCGACAGCAATTGCTATATTTAATTATGGCTCGTATGAATTACGATCAGGCAATTGGAAACTCTCAAGATGATTTTTCGAATTTGAATTTATTAGCCATTAATGAGTTTAAAACATCAATGGGTTTAGCATATTTAAACGATTATATGGGCGATTGGGATTTTAACAAATCATTAAAACGTGTTTATAATTTTTCTACTACAAACTTTACAAATCAAAGCAAGGTTAAAGATATTTTCGAAAAAAATACAACTCGTAATACCGATTGGTTTTTCGATGATTTTGTTAAAAAAAACAACCTTATTAATTTCGGAATTACTAGACATAAAAAAGAGTGGATTTTACAAAATAAAACATCTTTTTCGGGTCCATTAAAAGTTATGGAATATAAGAATGACACACTACTTAGCTCGAAGTGGGTAAATAATTTTGCAGGAGAAAAAACATATATTCCTACTAACCATGATGCTGATAAAATTGAAATTAACAACAGTAAAGTTGTTCCGGAATACGATTACAAAGACAATCAATTTAATTATAATAATAAATGGTATTCGATATTGCGTAAGCCAATTCAGTTTAAAATTATGCAGGATATTGAGAACCCAAAATACTATCAAATATTTGTAAATCCCGAAGGTGGGTGGAATGCTTATGATGGAGTTTCGTTAGGACCAACTTTTTCTAATAGTGCATTAATCGAAAAGCAGTTTAACTATAAAATAGCTCCTTTTTACTCTTTCAGGTCGAATAGTTTAACAGGACACATATCTGTTAACTACGCTCAATTGCCACGTAATAGCAAACATATACAAAGAATTTCGTACGGATTATTTGCTAAATACTCTCATTACAATGACAACTTAGGCTACTACAAATACAACCCATATATTAACTTAACTCTTAAAAAGAAAGACCCAAGAAGCGATTCTCAGAACAGTATATTTGCACGTTATGTTTATATTGACAGAGAGTTACCTAAAAGTTTTAATCAAGAAGAAATAGAAAAATATGCAGAATTCCGACTTTTTAACATTCGTCATAAATATCATAATCCTGAAATAATTGAAGATTTAAAAATAAGAAATGACTTGCAGATTGATCCTAAATTTTTCAAGCTAAGTTCTGAAATTAGGTGGAGAAAAATTTTAGAAAACAAACAGAAACTTGACTTCAGAGTTTTTGCAGGTTTTTTTCCATACCACAATACTGATACCGATTATTTTGATTTTGGACTTAACAGTTCTACCGACTATTTATTTGATTTAGGATATTATGGAAGATCGGAAGAAACCGGTTTTTTAAGTCAACAACTTATTACAAACGATGGTTCTTTTAAATCGGATTACGAAGGAGAATTTGCTAATAAATGGATGCTTACAACAAACTTACACTCATCAATTTGGCATTTTTTAGAGGTTTATACCGATATTGGATTATATAAAAACAAAGGGCAAAGTATAAAATACCGATGGGATGCAGGTATAAGATTAAATATAGTACCCGAACTAATTGAAATTTATATGCCGATATATTCTAATAATGGTTCGGAAATACTTGATTTATCTAAATATCCCGAAAAATTAAGATTTGTATTTATTGCCGATCTACAAGGTTTATTAAACTACTACCGCAGAGGTCTTTATTAAAACGTTAAATAAAATTATTATACCAATTATAAATCAACAACTAAAACTCTCATTTCAAATAATATTCTTCTTACATTTGCACCTTTTTAAATTTTAATTATAACACATTAGGTATTAAATGCAATATTCTAAAATATTAACTTATACTTTACTTGCAATATGGCTACTTTTTCAACCATTTAGCAAAGCTTCAACTTTACAAGAAATTCCTCCAATAACATCAATAAGTATTATACCTATTCCGAATAAATTAATTTTAAAGGATGGTATTTTTAAAATTAATTCAGAAACAGCAATTACTTTCGATAATGAACTTAGTGCATCTGCCAATATTCTGAAAAAATATTTATATAAAGGTATGGATTTAAACCTTGGCGGAAAGGGTAGTAATAGTATAGAGTTTACTTTAAACAATAATATTAAAAACTACGAGGGTTACAAAATTACAATCAATAAACAAAAACTACATATTGAAGCTAGTAGTAATAGTGGCGCTTTTTACGCTATTGAAACACTAAAACAACTTCTTCCTGCCGATTTTAAACACGGAAATTACAGAAACAAAACTATATTGATTAATCAATTAGAAATTGAAGATGAGCCTAGATTTGAATATAGAGGTTTAATGCTTGATGTTGCTCGACATTTTTTTACTGTTGATGAAGTAAAACACACTATTGATTTATTGGCAAGATATAAAATCAACAAACTACACTTACATTTATCTGACGATCAGGGGTGGAGAATTGAAATAAAATCGTGGCCAAACCTCACCGATTTCGGATCTAAATCGTCGGTTAAAAATGAAAAAGGTGGTTTTTATACTCAACTCGATTATATTGAGATACAGGAATATGCATCGGCTAAACACATTACAATTATTCCTGAAATTGATATGCCCGGACATACAAATGCGGCACTATCATCATACGCCGAATTAAACTGTAACAATATTAAAACCGAGCCTTATTATGCTATGAAAGTTGGCTTTAGTAGTTTGTGCGTTAATAAAGATATTACGTATAAATTTATTGATGATGTAATTAGAGAATTATCGGATATTACCACTGGAAAATATATACATATTGGCGGAGATGAATCTAATTCTACCAAAAGAAACGATTTCGTAAAATTTATAAACAGAGCCCGAGGAATTGTTTATAAACACGATAAAATTCCGATAGGTTGGGATGAAATTGCTAATACTGATATTGATTCTACTACAATAGTACAATATTGGGGTAAAAAGGAAAATGCAATTTTAGCGGCTAAAAAAGGTGCTAAAATAATTCTATCGCCTTCAGATAAAATATATTTGGATATGAAATATAACAAATCAACCAAATTAGGATTAACATGGGCAGGACAAAACAACGTTGAAGATGCTTATAATTGGCGTGTAAATAACTTAATTAAAGGTGTTGACGAGCAAGATGTTTTAGGAATTGAAGCTCCTATGTGGTCGGAAACAATTACTACTCTCGACGAAATGGAGTATTTAGTATTTCCACGTTTGCCAGGTGTTGCCGAAATTGCTTGGTCTAAAGAAAAAAATAGAAATTGGAAAAATTATAAAAAACGTTTAGGCTATCATAAATTAATTTTCGAATATATGAACATTAATTATTACAAGTCGGAATTGATTGATTGGAAATAGAAATTAATGGTTAATTATTCAGTACCTATTTTTAATTTCAAATGGTACTTTATAAAAAATGGCTACGTTATAATATCTAAGTTAAATTTAAAATATTATAACGTAGCCATTTTTGATTTCAGCTTTATAAATCAATTGTTAAAACTATCTTAATAAAATACTTTTAACAATTTCAGCATTAAATTTACGAGGATTATTTTTCAATCTATCAGCATTTACATTTGCTAAAATAGCATCCATTTCAACACTTTCAATTCCTATATTTTCAAAATTAATATCAACACCTATTAAATCTGTTAAATTTTCGAGATACAATTTTGCTTCTTTTACAGTTTCAACACCTATAATATCAAACAGTATTTTAATATTATTTTTAACAAATTCCACTCCCCTACTATCGTTACATTCCTCTGCATTCAGCAAATAATTATACTCAACAAAAGCTGGTAACGTATAAAAAACAGCGTGTCCATGCGGTATATTATATCTCGTTGAAATTGAATACGACAATGCGTGAGGTGCTGTTGTTTTAGTAATATTAATTGCCTTGCCCGATAAATACGAAGCATACGCAATTTTAGAATTCAATTTTTTATCATCCGAAAAAACAGAATCTCTTAAGTTTTCTATTAAAACAGAAACAGCTTCTTTTGCATATTCTAAAGATTCTTTAGTAGAATTTACCGACCAAAAAGATTCAATACCCTGAGCCAATGCATCTAAACCAGTACATGCTTTTAAATATTGAGTTTGAGATAAAATTAAATCAACATTTAAAAAAGCTACCGAAGGCAATAAGTTATAATCGGCTAACGAATACTTTTTATTTTTATAATATACAACTGCAAAATGTGTAGCCTCACTTCCGGTACCACTTGTAGTTGGAATTGCAATTATTGGTATGGTATTATTTTTTTTAGCAATATTTCCTTTTAATATATCAATATAATCAGTCGATTTTTCGGTTGTAAAAGCACTTATTAACTTTGCCATATCAATAACACTTCCACCACCAATTGCAACAATTAAATCGCAATTACTTTCCTGAAAAAGTTCAACTCCTTTTAACGAATCTTCATATTTTGGATTACTATCGAAATCAGAAAACCTAACAAATTCAACATCCGAATAAAGTTTTGAAATAAAACTTTCGGCATCCGAAGTACTAAACGATTTTTTACCTGTTACCAGAAAAACCTTTTTAGTTGACAACTTTTTTATTTGAAATAGTAAATCCTTAGCAGAGCTACTTTCTATTAAATTCTGATTCATACTATAGTAATTATAACTCTTATTTCTGCTGAACAAAATTCTGAAAAGACTCTTTATTTTCTTTTGTTGAAGTTGTTGGTCGTCCTAAATTAGCTCTCGATCCTTGATTAACCATAATTTCTAAAAATGCAATTCCTTTATGAAAAATTAAATCTTGCAACGCAATTTCTAATTCTTTTTTAGTATTTACACTAACAGTATACGAGTAATTACTCGCCTTAGCAACACCACAAAAATTTAAAGTTGATGCAACAGTTGCCTGCCCTCCAACCGAATCGTGAACCTGATTATTTAGCAAAATATGTTTAAAGTTTTTTACCATAGGTAAACTACCACTAACAGCTAAACTACCCATGTGCATAATTACCGAACCATCGCCATCTAAACAAAAAACATTTTTATTTTCGGCACCCAAAGCAACTCCTAAAGCAATTTGAGACGTATGCCCCATTCCTCCAACAGTTAAAAAATCTTTTTCGTGCCCTTGCCCCATTGCTTCTCTCAACTCAAAAACTTCTCTCGATGTTTTTCCGGTAGTAGAAACAACAATTCCATCGGCAATATTATTCAACACAACTTCAATTGCATCTTCTCTACTTAATTCAAAATCATCGGCATTATTCTTTACCGATTTATAACTTTCGAAAGCTCCTTTACGCACCAAAATTGCAACAGGTTTACCTTGCTCAACAGCATTTAACTTGGCTTTTTCAATAACCTTTTTATAATTCGATGTGTTATCTAATATTTGATACGAAACATCAACAGCATCTAAAAGTTGCTTAGTAACTTTACCTTGTTTTACATGCTGAGGTTCATCTTTTGTTTCTCCACGCCATCCAATCATTAAAACCATTGGAATACCATAAACCTCCTCATCGGCAATAGATAAAATTGGATTTATGGCATTACCCAATCCCGAATTTTGCATATAAACCATAGGCACATTTCCGGTAGCCAAATAATTACCAACAGCCAAGCCTATTGCTGAGCCTTCGTTTGCCGATATAATATGCTTATCCTTACTAGTATTATCATCAATATACGAGCAAATATCTTTTAATAACGAATCGGGAACTCCTGCAAAAAATTCAATTTTATTATTCAATAATTCCTGAAAAAAAAGTTTAGTACTAATCATATTATTTTGTTCCAGGTATTAAATTTAATATTTCTTTAATCGACATCATTTGGTCGTCTGCTTCCTTAGATCTAGAATTTTCTAAAATAGAAGTTGCAGTACTTTGCATTGACGGGTATGAACTACGCAACATATGATTTGCATAAATAACCACATTTGCACCAGCTTCTGCCAACTCTTCCTCAGTAATATGATTGTAGCTCGATGGTACTACAACCAACGGTTTACGATTTTCTATTTTATTATACAATGCACAAAACTCAAGTATTTCTTGTTCCGATTTTTCTCTACTATGAATCATAATTCCATCGGCACCAGCAATAATAAACGCTTTAGCACGAGCAATTGCATCGTCCATTCCTTGCTTTAAAATCAAGCTTTCAATACGGGCAATAACCATAAAATCTTCGGTTACACGAGCAGCACGAGCCATTTTAATTTTATTACTGAAATTTTCAATACTATCTTGTTGCTGTTTTACTTCGGTACCAAACAACGAGTTTTTCTTCAGTCCAATTTTGTCTTCAATAATAATTGCCGACACTCCTAAACGCTCAAGCGTACGAACTGTAAAAACTAAATGCTCAGGTTTTCCACCAGTATCTCCATCATAAATAATAGGTTTGGTAGTACACTCTAAAATATCGTTTAAACTGTGTAAACGAGATGTTACATCAACAGCTTCAATATCGGGCTTACCTCGTAATGTTGAATCGGTTAAACTCGACGACCACATTCCATCAAACTCCTTTATTTTACCATCTTTATTTACAGTAGTAGTTTCGCAAATAAGTCCTGATAAACCACTGTGAGATTCTAAAATTCTAACAATTTCTTTCGACTCAATAAGTCTTCTTAATCTCGATCTACGTAAATCGGGAGTAGTACCAATTTCAGATATAATTTTCTTTAATTTACTCGACGATATTCCTTCTGTATATTTTACATCAACAACTTTTCCTCCCCATTCGGCAAGTATTTTTATAGCTTTTGCTCTGGTTTTTTGTTGCACACCTTCTTTCCAGTCATCTCCATGAACAACAAAATCGGGTTTTATTAAACGTAAATTATCTTCGTAATCTAAAGTTTCTTGAGGTATAACTTTCGAAATTCCTTTTATATTTGATATAACCTCTTTTCTACTTTCGAAATCCATTACAGGTAAACGTTTGTAGCTAGATATTGCCTTATCAGTTAATAACCCAACAGTTATCTCTCCTAATTTACGAGCTTCTTTAATAATATTTAAATGTCCGGGGTGTACCAAATCGGCACTCATTCCTATATATACAATATTCTCTTTCATAACAATTTTATTTATTTCGATGTAAAATCAACACTAAAATTAAAACACAATATTACACCATTTAAAAAGCCAAAAATATCATAGAATAAACAAATACATTGTAAAAAAACGTTTTTTTTTATTCTATTTATTTAATCCAATATCATCACGTAATTTACACTTCAATTATTTAAAATTTAGGAGTATTACACACCGTTAAATTATCAATTTAACACTCTAAAATTTAACTACAAATTACAACACAATATAAACTCTATTTTATAATTTTAAATTTCATCAACACATTAAGTAATACTTCTCTTATTTGTTCCGATGGTTTTATTAGGCATATCATTGCCAAAAACAAAACACTTAAAACCAACGAATATATTATAATAGTTACAATAGGATTTAGTATTAATGGCAAAGAATAAAACAATGCGGTTAATAATAAAATAAATGCAACTACATAAAACGATTTTATTGAAAACGGAAAATATCCAAACTTATTTTTAACAAAAAACAACTTCATTAAATTATACAAAACCATACCGAAAGCAGTTGCTAAACCTGCCCCGAAAATTCCGAATAAAGGAATAAATATAATATTTAAAACTATTGTTAATACAATTAAAATTACGCCAAAAACCAAGTCGAATCTGTAAAATTTAGAGTTTGTAATAATAGTTCCGTTTATACCCGTTGCCATATCAAACCACTTACTAAATGCAATTATAATAGCCACATATTCTCCTCCAGCAAACTCATTTGGCAAAAGCATATACATAAACTTTACGTTTACAGCTATCAGCATAAATACAAAACCCGATATAACAAGTAGGTTAATTGAACTTGCTTTATATAATTTAAGTACTTCTTTAGTATTGTTTTCGGCTAAAGCTTTCGATACAAATGGCATTAGAATTTGTTGCATTGATCGGCCGGGTACAGAAACTACTATTCCTATAAAACTTCCTACCGAATAATATGCTACATTACTTAAATTAACAAACTGAGAAATCATTAATTTATCAACCTCTAAAACCATAAAAGATATTGATGCCGAAAAAATAACAAATAACGAAAAATACAAAGGCTCTTTATATTTGTAAATAGGTTTAACATTTAAGTTGTAATTTTTTAAAGCATACACAGCCATTACAACCATACGCACACCATAACCTA
This sequence comes from Ichthyobacteriaceae bacterium, assembly GCA_023145615.1. Taxonomy (GTDB): domain Bacteria; phylum Bacteroidota; class Bacteroidia; order Flavobacteriales; family JADGDT01; genus JADGDT01. The sequence goes on from JAGLDK010000042.1 coordinate 25,480, forward strand.
CTGCCAACCATTTTATAAAACCATCGCTATCAATAATATTAAAATAAAGCAATATTAATAATACGCTTACAAATATTCTGATTGATACTTCTTTTAAAACATTTCCGAATACACTTTTTAATTGCACTTTTGCATAAGCATAAAATACCTCGAAATACCCCACAAATAAAGCATATAAAAGCACATAACCTGTGTACGATGTAACAAGTTTACTTTTACTACTCAATAAAGTATTAATTTCGGTTTGAAAAATAAAAAACAATATTGCAATAGGAATTATTACAATTAATGGCAATAAAAATGTAAAAGTTAAAAAACCATCTTTTTCCTCTTTTGTTTTATAATGAGAGTAAAAACGAATTATGGTATTACTCATACCCAACGATAATAACGGAAATAAAATCATGGAGGCAGATAGCAAAACGGCTACCAATCCATAATAATTATCATCCATAATATACGGATACAAAAACAGCGTATTTATTGCACCAACACCAAAGCCTAAATAAGTAAATATTACATTTTTTATAGACTGATTAACAACTACTCCCATACTTTTATAAACTATCTATAAATTTAATTACGTTATTAGTTGCACTACCTATTTTATACTGATGAAATTGCTCAATAAACTTATTAAGTTTTATGTTTTCGGAATTATTACTACCCAAACTTTTAGTTACATTGCTTGTAAAATCATTAAACGTTTTTACAATATTACCCGGATACATTTCTAACAAATCAACATTCATACCTCTGTGTTTTGTGTATTCCTCAATATCGTACGGAATAAAAATCATTGGTTTACGCAATACCGCATAATCAATAATAATACCCGAATAATCGGTAATTAGCAAATCAACTAACGGCAATATTTCATTAACATCCTCTAATTTTTTCTGATCTAAATAAATTATATTTTCATTAAATTCTATTTTACCCTCAATTTTATGCCTGTCGTTTTTATGTAATCTAACAAGTAAAATAATATTTTCTTTCGTTAAAAATTCATTCAGTTTTTTAAATGAATAATCTTTAAAAGGAAAAAGTATTAAATCAGTATCGTCTCGGTAAGTTGGAGCGTATAAAAGTATTTTACTCCCTTTTTTAATATCCAAATTATCTAAAACACTTTCGTCTTTATTAAGTAACAAATCGTATCGTGGATAACCTGTTTTAATTATTTGTTGAGGTAACAATCCAAACGAAGTACTTAAAATATTAGTTTCAAAATCAGAACTCGAAATCATGTAATTAAGATTTGAGTTTAGTTTTAAAAAGCTTGAAATTTCATTGGGATTTAAATTTTCCATACTTGCACCAATAGCCTTAAATGGAAACCCGTGCCACACATTAATTGTTATTTTATTATTACTATAAGGATTAAACGGTGTGGTATCGTACAAGCCATGAGATATAACAATTACTTTACTTTGCACATATATTTTTAAGGCTTTAAACGAATACGAAAAAACAATTTTATTACCATATTTACTTTGCAATAATTTAAGTAAATCAAAATCTCGTGTAATAAAATATACATCTTTTTGTTGGCTATACATTACATCAAACAACTGTTTAGAGTTGCTGTTAAAGTATCGTCCTTCAGAACAAGATATTAAAACCCTATTTGATTTAGGGCTAATAAACATCAACAAAAATCTTGATATTAACCCCAATAAAACACCATATATTTTATAAAAATAATAAACTATTTTCCCCATACTAAACACCATCAATAGCCTTAAATAATTCTTTTTCTCTGTTATTAAAACTATAGTTTTTAATAACTCTTAATCTTGCTTTTTCTGCGTATTCAGTTTTATTTTTAAGGCCAATTACTTCTTTAACCAAAACATCTAAATCGTTAACATTTCTGTTTTTTAAAACAAAACCAGTATCTCCAATAATTTCAGGAATAATATTAGACGATGACCCAATTGGAATACATCCACACAACATAGCCTCGGTAAGTGCAAGTCCAAAACCTTCGAAAATAGAAAGCTGAAAATGATAAGTGCTTTTATTAAAATACTCCCTCATTTTTTCTTTCGATAGTATTCCTAAAAAAATAACATTAACAGGAATGTTACGTATATTTTTAGGTGCAATTGTACCAGCAATATAAAATGTATAATCGGCATATTTTTCGGCTAACTCTATAATTAAATCTCCACCTTTTAGTATAAATTGTTTATCCGAAAATGCTGAAATAAACGATTTCTCATCTTTAATAAAATTTGGCAAAGGTTTCCAAAAAGCACTATCAACGCCGTTATATATAACTTTAAAATCGGTTTTATTATTCTTGAAAAAAGTTTTATATCCTTGATTTTCGGAATCGGTATTCTGCAAAAAAGTATTTTTAACACTAACTAACGATGAGCTTACAGGTAAAAGTTTTGTTGCATATTTATACGAAACTCCACAAAAAAACTGAATCATTTTTTTGCGTAAACTTCCATATCCAATTGATGGAATACTTGCACAATCGGTACCGTGCAAAACAATAAAAACTGGTACGCCAAATAATTTACCAATAACCGAAGGTATTAACGACCAATATCCTCCAAATTCAACAATAACTTTATCGGCTTTAAAAATATGAGTTATAAAAAACACAAATTGAAACAACAAATTAAAAGGCAACATAAATTTGTTTGCCCATTTATAAGTATTAATTATTACGTTGTATTTTTTCGATAAAATATCTATATCCGATTTAATAAACGAGCTAATAAATGGCGCAACTAATATTATATTACTTCTATCCTTCATATTAATTTAAACCATATTTAAAACCTCGGCCAACTTACCCGTAACACTTTTACGAGAATACTGATTTATATTTTCAGACTTTACAAACAACCCTCCATTACTGTACAAATTAAAATAATTTAATACCGATTTTTTCATTTCCTCTTTGTCCGAATAATCAATATTTACTCCACCATTTGTGTTTTTTAAAACTTCTGATAAATCGCTTCCGTTTGGAGAAATAGCTAATATTGGACGGTTGGCGTTTAAATATTCAAACAATTTACCCGGCAACATGCCCATTGCATTTTTAGGATTATTTGTTAATAACAACAATAATTGAGAACTTTTCTGAAACCTTACAGCTTCTTTATGATTCAAATAACTATTGTAAACAACATATTTTTTCAATCCATTTTTTTCTAAATATTCAAAAACTTCATCGCTTACACCTCCGGCAAGTTTTATTTGTAATTTATTGGCAAATACTTTATTAATATCAACAAGCTCTTTAAGTGCATTCCAAAAAACAATTGGATTACGTTCGGCGTTCATCGATCCGATATGAGAAATAGTAAACTTTTCGTCTAACAAAACCTGCTCATCCTCGTTAAGTTCGTTATCGAAACCGTTAGTTAAAACATGAATATTATTTTTATTACTGATTTTAAAAAAATCATTTTTCCATGCCTCACTTACTGTTAAAACCTTATCTGCAGTGTATAAAACTTCTTTTTCTAACTGATGATGTTTTTTATCGGCCCATTTACTTAGTTTCAAACTAGAGTAATAATCAATATTTGTCCAAGGATCTCTGAAATCGGCAACCCATTTTATATTAAGTTTATTTTTAAGTTGCAAACCAATCATATGCATACTATGTGGCGGACCCGACGAAACAACAACATCAATATTATTTTCTGATAAATATTTTTGTAAAAACTTAACCGATGGAGAAATCCAAAATTTACGAGCATCAGGAATAAATAAGTTTCCACGCACCCAAACCGAAAGCTTTTGTATAATACTTTGGTTTTCTTCCGACTCAATAAAACCTCCTTTAGTTTTATTAATGCTTTTTTTACCTCCAATAATACTTGCCAAATTATATGGCTCTAAAATTGGTTGCTTTATAACCTCAACTCCTTCTGGAATTTCAGAAATTAAAGTTTCGTCAATCATTGGATAACTTGGATTTGAAGCTGTGTAAACCACAGGCTCCCATCCAAATTCTCTTAAATATTTTACAAACTTAAGCCAACGCTGTACCCCCGGACCTCCGGCAGGTGGCCAATAATATGTAATTATAAGTACCTTTTTTCTTGAATTTTGCATTAACTATATTTACTTAAAAGTATATTGTAATACGGTATGTAAAACTATTAATTAGTCCTCTTTTCTTTTAACTCCAAAAAATATACCTACCACTATCAAACCAAATAAAATAATATTACTTGCTAATGTTATTTTATTTCCTGTTGAAATAACTTGAGGTTCAAATTTAAACACAACCTCGTGTTTTCCTTTAGGAATCCACAAAGCACGCAACACATAATTTGCTCTCGAAATTTCAGTTTTGTTTCCATCTATATAAGCATTCCAACCACCCGAATAATATATTTCAGAAAAAACAGCTAATCCATCGTTGTTGTTTTCAGTATTATATTTTAGCTCGTTTGCCTGATAATGAGTTAATTTAATTTTTGCTGAATTATCTAAAACCAAATTTTTATTCAACAAATTATCGGCAAATCGTTTATCAATAATAGCATCGGCACGAGTGTTTAATTTCGATAATGCAGTCATTTCTGCATTTGCATTTTCAACCAATTTATAGCTATCAACAAACCAAGCATTTCCGTTAGCATTAGGGTTTTCAACAACTGTTGATTTACCCTCTTTTGTAGGCGCAATAATATACTTAGTGTTAAGCATATTTATTACCTGCTGATTTTGTTTTGATAATTGAAAATCCCAAAGATCTTGATAACGCTGTAATTTTGCACCATGATATCCTCCTATTGATTGGTGGTAATATGATGTGGTACTATTATTCATAGTACTTACAGTTGCATTATAAACTCTGTAAATTGATGTGTCTTTTAATATTTGAGCATCGGCACTACTTAATGGAAAAGCATTATCTACTTTACGAGCATTCAAAAAATCATCGTTATTTAAATAGCGTTTATTTACACCTCCTAAATCAAATATTACCAAAATAGCTAATATTGCTAACGCTAAGTTTTCTTTCAACTTATTCTTCATAGCAAAATACAAAGCAACTGCCGAAACCGAAATAAGTAACAAACTTCTTAAGCTATCGCTTTTTAACATATCAAGTCTATCGGCACGAATTGCATCCATTGGGAAACCCATTTGTGCATATCTCGAATCGGTTAATCCTATAAAATCGAACATTGACGAACCTAACAAGAAAAACAATAATGATAAACCACCTGTGGCAATAAAACTTATCTTTAATGCTTTAAATTTATCCGTATTATCTTTTTTACCAAAAAACCATTCTTTTAAAGCTAACACAGCTAAAAATGGCATTGTAAATTCTGCAACAATTTGTATTGACGATACTGCACGGAATTTATTATACATCGGAAAATAATCAATCATAATATCGGTTAACCACATCATGTTTTTACCCCATGCTAAAGTTAAACTCATAATTGTTCCGGTTAAAAGCCACCATTTTAAAGTACCATCAACCAAAATTATACCCAATACAAACAAGAAAATTATAATTGCTCCAATATATGCCGGACCCGATGTAAATGGCTGACCTCCCCAATAAGTTGGCACTTGCTTTAATATTTGATTTAACTGTCCGTTTGGAACTCTGCCTTTAAGTGCATTTGCAAGGTTAGAATCGGTAGAAAGTTCTTCTGACGAAGCTCCTCCCATAAAATTTGGAATCAGCAAATTAAACGTTTCAGAAATTCCGTAACTCCACTGAGTAATATAATCTTTATCTAATCCGCTTGATTTTTTAGCTGTTTCTTTTCCTAAAGTTAATTCCGACGGACCACGTGTTGTATGTTTTGTGTATTCAATTGTTGCCATTAATTTGGTAGCATTTACTCCAAACGCCAAAACCACAGCAGCCAACAATACTACAACACTTTTAAAGAAACTATTAAAAGTGCTATTTTTATAAGCTTCGTAAATATAAAAACCACCCAAAATTAAAATCAACAACCCAAAATAATAAGTCATTTGATAGTGGTTAGCACTAATTTCAAGTGCCATAAAAATTGCGGTAATTATACCTCCCAGTAAATATTTCTTTCTAAAAGCTAATATTATTCCGGCAGTAAGCATTGGTAAATATGCAATTGCATGAGCTTTTGAGTTATGCCCAGCTTCAACAATAATAAACATGTAAGTTGATAATCCAAAACCTAAAGCTCCTATTAACGAAATACGCCAATCGTTACCCAATAATATCATCATAAAATAAAAACTTATAAACGATAATAATAAATAATCGGCCGGACGAGGTATTGGACGTAGTAAAGAATCTAATGATTTTACTAAATCGTATTTGTATTTCGATGCTATTTGATAAGTTGGCATACCACCAAACATTGAGTTTGTCCAATATGGTTCTTGTTTATACTCATCTCTGAACTCTACAATTTCCTGAGCCATACCACGAGAGTTTATCCCGTCTGATTGATATATTTTTTTTCCGCTAAGCAACGGACTAAAATATATAACTGATATTAATAAAAAAAGCCCAACAACTATAAAGTGAGGCACAAATGGTTTAAGTTTATTCATATTGGGGATACTTAATGTAGGGTATTTTATTTGATATATTGTTTTTATAAGCACTAAAACCTCTGAAAGCATACACTAACAGAGGTTTTACTATTTATTTATCTAACTCTTCAAAGTCGGTATAATCTCCGGCATCGTCCGATTTAAATTTATCTTGTCCTGGCTTTTTCTTATCTTTTATTATTGTTGTTTTACCTTCAGGCTCTCTTGTGTTATCCTGCTGATTAAACCCTTCTTGATTAAATTGCTGACCGAATTTTTCTTGCATCTTTTTTGCTGCAAACCCCATTATTTGAGGAGCAAAAAGTCTTGCTAAAAATTTAATACCATAAAATATAAGTGCAATTATTAATATAGTTCTAATTAATCCCATATTGTATATTTTTGTTGCCTTCTGGCAATTAATTTCTTTTTCTTAACTCAAACTTTTCTCCTAAATACACCTTACGTACCATTTCATCGGCAGCAAGTTCCTCGGGTGTTCCATGTTTTAATATGCTTCCTTCGAAAAGTAAATAAGTACGATCAGTAATTTCTAACGTTTCCTGTACGTTGTGATCGGTAATTAGTATTCCAATATTTTTATCTTTCAATGTACTTACAATACCCTGAATATCCTCAACCGCAATTGGATCTACTCCTGCAAATGGCTCATCTAAAAGAATAAATTTAGGATCGGTAGCAAGTGCTCGTGCAATTTCGGTACGTCGGCGTTCTCCACCCGAAAGCAAATCTCCTCTACTTTTACGTATATGCCCCAAACTAAACTCTTCAATTAACGATTCCATTCTCATGTTACGTTCTTTCTTCGACAATTTCGTCATTTCAAGTACGCCCATAATATTATCCTCTATACTTAATTTCCGAAATACCGATGCTTCCTGAGCCAAATACCCAACACCTTGCTGAGCTCTACGATACATAGGATCATGTGTAATTTCCTTATCATCTAAATATATATGACCTTCGTTAGGCTTTATTAAACCAGTAATCATATAAAATGATGTAGTTTTTCCAGCACCATTTGGTCCCAGTAAACCTACAATCTCTCCTTGCTCTACTTGTATTGAAACACCCTTTACAACCTTACGGCTTCCGTATTTCTTAATTATATTGTCTGCTCTTAATATCATATCCAGTAGCTTTTCTTTGCCAGCCCCAAATTTAGAGTTTTTTTTGTGGCTACAAAGACGTTTTTAACGATACTGCCATTTATAAGTTAAACTGTATTTTTATTATTGTGAACTTATGGTTTTGGTAACATCTAAATTACATCAACTAAACAACCTACAATTTTTCAACCTCAGTTTTAGTCAATCCTGTTGATTTAATAATTACATCAACATCTATTCCGTTTAATTTTAAACTCTTTGCTATTTCTAAGTTGCGTTTTTTCTCTCCTTCTTTTATTCCCTCGTTTTTAATCTTATATTCCG
>JAGLDK010000043.1 GCA_023145615.1 Ichthyobacteriaceae bacterium
AAATTCCATTTTATCAGCAAAATGCATCATCAATACACTTAAGCTTTTTATTGCAGTTCCGAAGTTTCCCCTAATAATATCCTTTATATCCTTTACATCGCTGTTATAATCTTCAACAGTTTGCTCATCATCGCAAGGCCCCTTGCACTTGCCAATATGATAATCTAAACAAACTTTGTATTTGGCATTTTGTATGTTTTGCTCACTTAAATCGTGTTTACAAGTACGTAGTTGGTATAATTCTCTTATTAACGACATTAGTGCATTAGCCATTTTTATTGACGCATAAGGCCCAAAATATTCCGATCCATCTTTAACAACATGTCGGGTTAGAAATATTCTAGGGAAACGCTCTTTTTTAATACAAATCCACGGATAAGTTTTATCGTCTTTAAGTAGTATGTTGTATTTAGGTTTATACTTTTTTATCAGATTATTTTCTAATAACAAAGCATCCATTTCGGTATCAACAATAATATATTCAATGTTCTCAATCTTCCTTACCAAAATACGTGTTTTGGCATCGTCGTGCTCTTTATTAAAATACGATGTAACTCGTTTTTTTAAGTTTTTAGCTTTTCCAACATATATTATTACACCATCCTTATTAAAATGCTGATATACTCCAGGTTTAGAGGGAATGGTTTTTAGTATGAGATTTATTTTTTCTGATGCCATTTTACAAAGGTAACGAATGTATATTCTTTATTACTAACTATTAATATTAGTAGCATAATAATGGTTTGTAGTGTTTTTGGTTGTGGTACTTAATATCTACAAAAGCTAATTATATGGTTTAATGTTTTATTGTATTTAATGAGCTTTTATTTATTTTATTAGTATGTTTTATCAATCTAATTTATTATTTATGTATAGCATATTTTATATTTAAATTATACTATTAAAACTCATTTTATTACTTAAGTGGTTTACAATATATTGTAAACTAGGCTTTGTAAGTAATTGATTATCAACATTTGTTAATCGATTGAGTTTTATGTTAGATATTAAATTTGTAACAAAGCCATTTAATTAAAACACCATTATTATGAAACTAGATTTATCAGGAAAAACAGCTTTTGTAAGTGGAAGCTCACAAGGAATTGGAAGTGCATCGGCAATTGAGTTAGCAGAACTTGGTGCAAATGTTATTATTGTAGGTAGAAACGAAGATTTGTTAAATATTACTTTTAATAAACTTGACACTTCGAAAGGTCAGGTTCATAAAAAATTACAAATTGATTATTCTGTTAGAGGAGAGTTATCTGCTAAAATAGAAGAGTTTATTTCTGAAGGTAATAAAGTTGATATTTTGATAAATAATATGGGTGGACCAAAATCGGGTGCGGCATATAAGGCAGATATTACTGAATTTGAGGAGGCATTTTATAATCATATAATAAATAATCAAATTTTAGCTCAGGCATTTATTCCTCAAATGAAAGAGAGTGGGTGGGGTAGAATTGTAAATATTATATCAACATCGGTTAAAGCACCTTTAAAAGGTTTAGGAGTGTCGAATACAATACGTGGAGCTGTTGGTAATTGGTCTAAATCGTTGGCAAACGAAATGGGTAAATATAATATTACGGTTAATAATGTATTACCAGGGTCAACAACTACATCGCGTCATGATGAAATTGTAAAGCAAAAATCCGAAAAATCGGGTTTGTCAATGGAAGAGGTTGAATGGAATATGAAAGAATTAATTCCGATGAAACGTTTTGCAACACCCGAAGAAGTTGCTAGTGCTGTTGTATTTTTAGCATCTCCGGCAGCATCTTTTATTAATGGAATTAATATTCCGGTTGATGGAGGTAGAACAGAAAGTTTATAATTTTTGAGTTTATAAAACTTAAATAATAGATGGTTTTTAATTTGGTTCTCTGACAAATATCGTGATTCGATAATAACGAATCACGATATTTTCATTTGATTTATCAGAGAATCTTTAATTATTTTAGCATAAAAAAGACTAATCTCTTTTATATTTGTTCATAATCAATCTATTAAATTGATTTACTTTTATTTTAAGGTATCTTCTTTCTACAATAAAATCAAGGAAACCGTGTTCTTGTACAAATTCTGAAGTTTGGAAACCTTCGGGTAAATCTTTACCAATAGTTTCTCTTACAATACGTGGTCCAGCAAATCCAATTAAGGCTTTAGGTTCTGCAATATTAATATCGCCTAACATTGCAAACGATGCAGTAACTCCACCCGTAGTAGGATCGGTTAATAATGATATATATGGAATTTTAGCTCTTGAAAGTAAAGCTAATTTAGCCGATGTTTTAGCCATTTGCATTAACGAAAATGCAGCTTCCATCATTCTAGCACCACCCGATTTCGATATCAACATAAAAGGTATGTTGTGTTTTATACTATAATCAATAGCACGAGCAATTTTTTCTCCAACAACCGAACCCATTGATCCACCAATAAAGTTAAAGTCCATTGCAGTAATTACAATATCCTCTCCCATTGATTTTCCAACACCAGTTCTAATAGCATCTTTTAGCTGAGTTTTTTCTTGAACTTCAATCAATCTATCTGGGTATTTTTTCTTGTCCTCGAAATTTAAAGGATCAAGAGACGTCATATTAGCGTCTAACTCAGTAAACTCATTATTATCAAACATTATTTCGAAGTATTCTTTACTTCCAATTCTTACGTGGTATCCATCTTCAGGACTAACGTAAAAATTCTTTTTAAGCATGTCTGTATCTACTATTTTTCCACTAGGAGTTTTATACCATAAACCTTTTGGTATATCTAACTTCTCTTCTGTTGGAGTAGTAATTCCTTTTTCAGTTCTTTTAAACCAAGCCATATCCGTTTTTCTACAATTAGTGTTTGTTTGTTCAAATCTTTCCCCTTGATTTGAGCGCCGAAATATATGAAAAATACTATATACTCAAAGTTTGTTATTAAAGTTGAGTTTTAATTATTCTTATAAAACGTATTTATTTAAAATTTATATCGTTTGCTGTAACAATATCTTGTGTTTTTATTTCTGTTGAATTGTTTAAAATAACAAATTCAACACCGTCTTTCGATTTAATATCAGTTATAACACCTGTTGCTGTAACTTGGTCATCGCCTTTAAAATACGAGAGTTTAATCTCGGTTTTTCTCATTGCAAACACCTCTAATTGATCATATAATCCGCAAGATAATCTAAACATTGTACATAAATTTAGGTGCGAATATAATAATTTTATAATACGGAGTTATTTAATTACGCTAAACCTTTAGTGTATTTAAGTTTAAAATGTGATGATTATTTTGTGTTTTAGAGTTTTTGTATCCTTATATATATGTGTAATTTTATTGTATTATATTGCATTACAATTTGTTGCATCAAAAATGTGGAGAGTACACGAATGGTTAATTATAGGTGTTGTATTAAGTATTGTTAGTTTAAATTGATTGATAATTAATTTGTACTAATTTTAATATGCTTGAAAAATATGAGTAAAATCACTTTTTTTTGCATCTTTTTTAACAAAAGTTGGAGTATAATTATACGTAAAAGTTTTTTTATCTTCAGAATCAGTAGTAAAACAAACACAACTACTTAAATGTCAATACATTTGGTAGTTTAGTAAAAGTTTGTATCTTTGCACGCCCTTATAGGGTAAGGAATGTTTAAAATATTATTATTAATTAAAACAGTTGTATTGTGAACACTTTGAGTTACAAAACAATTTCAGCTAACAAAGCTACTGCCGATAAGCAATTTGTAGTAGTAGACGCAGACGGACAAACACTTGGACGTATGGCATCAAAAGTAGCTAAAATTATCAGAGGGAAGTACAAGGCTAACTTCACTCCACACGCAGACACTGGTGATAACGTAATTATCATCAATGCAGAAAAAATAGTATTAACAGGTAAAAAATGGGATCAGAAAATTTACCGTCGTCACACTGGATATCCAGGAGGACAACGTGATTTAACTGCTACTCAGATGATCGAAAAAGATCCTCGCCGTTTAGTACAAAAAGCTGTAAAAGGTATGTTACCTAAAAATAAATTAGGTGCTGCTTTGTTAAAGAATCTTTATGTTTATGTAGGTGGTGAGCACACTCAGGAAGCTCAAAAGCCAACATTAATCAATCTAAACGATCTTATATAATATGGCAACAATTCATAAAACAGGAAGACGTAAGACTTCTGTAGCTCGTATTTACCTTACTGAAGGTGGATCGGGTAACATTATAGTTAACAAGAAAGACTATAAAGAGTATTTTCCAACTTCACTTTTACAGTACAAGATGGAGCAGGCTTTTAAATTAACTGATCTTGAAAACCAATACGACGTAAAAGTAAATGTTTACGGTGGTGGTACTACAGGTCAGGTTGAAGCTATTCGTTTGGCTATCTCTAAAGCATTAGTATCTCTTAACCAAGAGAACCACGCTGCTTTAAAGCCAGTTGGACTTCTTTCTCGTGACCCTCGTAAAGTTGAACGTAAAAAATACGGTCAGAAGAAAGCACGTAAAAAATTCCAATTCTCAAAACGTTAATATCGTTTATCGAATTATTGGTTTTTTATTTTACTGTTGTTCCGCACAAACAAACCTAAGAGTTGTTAATAATTAGGTAAGTTTTAAATTGAGCGAATCGCTTCGCAAAAAGCGAATTAGTTTAGCATCTAAATAAAATAAATGTTCGGGTGTTTTTTTAACCTTGAACTAAATAGGCTATTAGTAAGTGTTTTTTTATGATAGTTAAAAGGCTTGTTCTTTTATCACATTAAATTAGTATTTATTCAATATCTAAAATGTTTTATTGCTAAGAGAAATCAACAGAAGAAAGTAAACTAATTTTAAAGAAAATTAAAATGGCAAACATAGATATTAAAGAATTATTGGATGCTGGGGTGCACTTCGGTCACCTTACAAGAAAATGGCATCCAGCTATGGCTCCTTACATTTTTATGGAGCGTAATGGAATACACATTATTGACTTGCACAAAACTGCAATCAAAATGGAAGAAGCTGCTGAAGCTTTAAAGAAAATTGCAATAACTGGTCGTAAGATTATGTTTGTTGCAACTAAAAAACAAGCAAAAGATATTGTTGCGGAACAAGTTAAGGAAATTAACATGCCTTACATCACTGAGAGATGGCCAGGTGGTATGTTAACTAACTTTGTTACTATTCGTAAAGCTGTTAAAAAAATGTCGACTATCGACAAAATGAAAGCGGATGGTACATTTAATATTCTTTCTAAAAGAGAGCGTTTACAAATTGACCGTAAAAGAGCTAAATTAGAAAGAAACTTAGGTTCTATTTCAGATATGACTCGTTTACCGGGTGCTTTATTTGTAGTAGATATCAAGCGTGAAAACATTGCTGTAGCTGAAGCTAAAAAATTAAACATTCCTGTGTTTGGAATAGTTGATACTAACTCAAACCCTGAGTCAGTTGATTTCGCTATTCCTGCTAATGATGATGCTTCAAAGTCTGTAGAAAAGGTTTTAGGGTACATCACTGCATCAATTTCAGAAGGATTAGCTGATAGAAAAGCATCTCGCGATCAAGAGAAGCAAGAAAAAGAAGCTAAGAAATCTGCAGATGCAGAAAAAAAGGCTGACGCTGACGCTGAAAAAAAATAATAATATTTTATAATCGTTTGAAGTTTGGAGTTTGATGTTTGAAGTTAACAAATAACTACAAACTTTATGCCTGTAAAGGTGTAATAGCAAACCCCAAGCTTCAAACTTTTTTTTTAATCCAATTTAAAAAATATATCATGGCTAAAATAACTGCTGCTGAAGTTAACAAACTTAGAAAGCAAACTGGAGCTGGAATGATGGACTGTAAAAAGGCCCTTGTTGAAGCTGAAGGAGATTTTAATCAAGCTATCGACTTATTGCGTAAGCAGGGTCAGAAAGTAGCTGCTAAACGTGCCGACCGTGAGAACACTGAAGGTGCTGCTATTGCTGTATTAAGCGATGACAAAACTAAAGGTGCTGTTATCTCTCTTTTCTGTGAAACTGATTTTGTTGCAATTAACGATAGTTACGTTGCTTTAGCAAAGTCGTTTGCTGATTTGGCTCTTAAGTCTTCTGCTTCAAACTTAGAGGAGTTTTTAGCTTCTGATTATGCTGAAGGACAAACTGTTGCTGAAAAATTAATTGAGCAAACAGGTGTTATGGGTGAAAAACTTGAAATCAAAGATTTTGCTCAGTTAGAAGGTGCTCTTATTGGTGCTTACATTCACGCTGGAAACAAAATTGCTGTTCTTACTCAACTTTCGGCTAACGTTGAAGGTGCTGAAGTAGTAGCTAAAGATGTTGCTATGCAAGCTGCAGCTATGAACCCTATTGCTCTTGATGAGTCGGGTGTTGATTCTGCAACTATCGAAAAAGAAATCGAAATTGCTAAAGACCAACTTCGTCAAGAAGGAAAGCCTGAGGCTATGTTAGATAATATCGCAAAAGGAAAAATTAAAAAATTCTTTAAAGATAATACTTTAATTAACCAATCTTTTATCAAAGACAACAAACAAACTATTGCTCAATATGTTAAAACTATTGGTGATGTTAAAGTTGAAAACTTTGTACGTATAGGTATTGGAGCATAATTTCTTTTAGCTTATAAAATATTAATAGCCTGTTTCATGTATTTGAAACAGGCTATTTTTTTGGTGTATTCAGCTTATTATTTTACAATTTTATGCACTTCTATATTTCCATTAATTTCAAGTTTCAAAATATAAACCCCTGGTTCTAAATCCGAAATTTCAATACTTGTGTCAAATTTAGCTTCTTATGCCTTTAGTAATTCTCTAAATTTAGAATACAATACGTATTTAGATGTGCTGTTTTTTCGAGCATTGATATATTAATGTTTCCTTCGGTTATAGGGTTTTGGTAAATTATAGTTACCAACAAGCACAGAACGAAAGAAAATAGTGCTAAAAATAAAAAACCAACCGCATATTTTACACATTTATTTTTTACCAACGCTCAATTACACCGCAAAAAAATAAAAGAGTAAAATTTTCCACCCAAAACCTTTCCAATTCAAAACAAAATAGTTGCTTTTGGACAATATTAGTCTAAAATAAATTTGTTCAATAAAATCATTAGGAAATATTTTAAAAGTTGCACGAGAAGAAAAGGAAATGATTTTGAGAAAAATATCAGCGGTAGTTGATATTGATCAATCTTTGATAAGTAAATTTGAAAAAACGAAAGAAAACCTACCAAAGAACAATTAATTAGACTTGCGAAATTCTACAACCTTTCAGAACAAGAATTAATCATTAATTGGTATTCTGAAAAAATAGCAGAAGATTTAAAATACACACAAGCAACAACTGAAATTTTAAGAGTTGCAGAAGAAAAAATTAATTATTACAAATCTCAAGAAAATGGAAAATAACAAAATAAAAGTAACCGAACTATTTGCAGGTGTTGGAGGTTTCCGTTTTGGACTTGAGAAATATAATAATTACAATATTGTTTGGAGTAACCAATGGGAACCATCAACAAAAGTGCAACACGCATCAATGGTTTACGAAAAGCAATTTGGAAAAGAAAACCACTCAAATGAAGATATAAATAAAGTTGTAACAAGAAATGTTGAGGAAATTCCAGACCATGATTTATTGGTTGGAGGTTTTCTTTGTCAAGATTATTCTGTTGCCACAACATTATTTTTGTAAATACTTATACCAATAGTTTTTAATAACATCAGTATTAATTAATTTTGCGTATGCTGAAAATTTTAAGAGAAACAAAAGACTATATAGTAGTAAATAAACCACACGGTTTAATTACAGAAAGTAATCCGTACGAAGATTCGTTAGAAACTCAGGTACATAAATATTTAAGAGAAACAATAACAAGTCCGTTTTTAGGAGTTGTGCATAGGTTAGATAGGGTAACAAGTGGAGTAGTGCTATTTGCAAAAAAGAAAAGCGCACTGAAATATTTTAATGCTCAACTTGAAGCAAAAAATATTAGCAAAACTTATGTTGCCATTGTAGAGAATAAACCTGCTAAACAAAAAGAAAAGCTGAATAACTTTCTGCGCAAAGATCAAAAAAACAAAAT
Organism: Ichthyobacteriaceae bacterium; assembly: GCA_023145615.1. Lineage (GTDB taxonomy): Bacteria > Bacteroidota > Bacteroidia > Flavobacteriales > JADGDT01 > JADGDT01. Next base: position 8,075 of record JAGLDK010000043.1, read on the forward strand.
AGCCGTGGTTTATACATCAAATAATTCGGGTAGTAAACCGTGTAGTTTAACTTACAAGCAAATTGAAGAGTTAAACGGATTGTATTTGTTAGAAATAGATTTGCATACAGGACGTTTTCATCAAATAAGAGCACAGTTGTCGTTTGTTGGTACTTCGGTATATGGAGATAAGAGGTATGGTAGCGTAAACGAGTTTTATGAGAATGAAATATGTCTTCATGCTCAAAAGTTGAAGTTTCAAGAATTCGAATCGGATGAAATAATTGAAGTTGTAGCAGAAGTAGAAAATAAAACTCCTTGGAATAGTTTTTACAAGTAACATAAGTGCTATGACACAATTATTTGTATATATAAATTTAAATTGACGAGTATTTATAGATGTTGGAAAATTAACCATTACATACAAGTAATTTACTTATATGTTTAAACAAAAAAAAGGCTTACGGAGAAACTCCACAAGCCTAACAACTACCCAAATTTACCATGAAAAAGCAATTCTTACGACTTACTTTCTGAAACAAAACTACCATTATCTTTTAATATGGTAGTTTTACTACGTTAAGTTGCTGTTTTATAAGTTTAATGACGATATTATAAGAATAGAGTAGGTGTTGTATTACAAATTAATGAAGTTTACTGTGTGTAAATATTTGTGGAGCTTTGATTTTATGTTTACGTATGTATTTACAAAACAAAAAAAAGGCTTACGGAGAAACTCCACAAGCCTAACAACTACCCAAATTTACCATGAAAAAGCAATTCTTACGACTTACTTTCTGAAACAAAACTACCATTATCTTTTAATATGGTAGTTTTACTACGTTAAACTACTGCTTTATGGGTTTAGTAACAGTATTACTAGAATGTAGTAGGTGTTGTATTACAAATTAATGAAGTTTACTGTGTATAAATATTTGTAGAGCTATTATTTTGAGGTTTTAAATTTTATTATGGAGCTTTTATTTTATGTTTGCGTATGTATTTACAAAACAAAAAAAAGGCTTACGGAGAAACTCCACAAGCCTAACAACTACCCAAATTTACCATGAAAAAGCAATTCTTACGACTTACTTTCAATACTAAATTACGATACTATTTTAAGGTAGTATAAATACTATGATTAATTGTTTTGTTTCTCTGATAAATAGCGTGATTTGATAGAATATTATAATAGATACAGCGTTTCACGTTATCACAATTTTTCGACTATAACGTTTGTAACGATA